>JAFGDR010000035.1 GCA_016932035.1 Candidatus Cloacimonadota bacterium | reverse complement strand
TAAACTTCCATAACTATAATATATAAGGGCAGTTAGCTGAATTATTACAGAATAGATATTAATAATTTCCAATTTTTTAACTATTTTGGCACAATTTATGCCTTTATATATTAGTATGATTGAAAAAAAATTTTTAATTCTCTTACTTGAAGATTCTGAATATCAGACAGAACAGATCATTGAATTTTTGAAAAAAGATACTCTATTGATACTTGCTGCCGAGACCATAAAGGAAGCAAAAAAAATACTGCATGATATGGGTAAGAACATTGATTTGCTGATCCTTGATCTTAAACTCCCAGATGGCAATGGACTAGATTTCTTAAGATTTGCTCGTAAATCTCATTTAACGATACCAGCAATAATCACGAGTGCGTATATTTCGGCTAATGTTCACAGAGATGGCGATAGGTTACAGGTGCATAATTATCTGGAAAAACCACTTAGCATGAATGCTCTTCAAAGTGAAGTAGACACGGTACTTTCCTCTTAAAAAAAATCATGATAAGGAGAAAAAATGAAAATAAACACAATCATCATAATATTGTTCAGTATACTATTTCTATCTGAAATGTATGCTGGAGAACTTGATTCACCCGGTAATCCGAGTCAGACAGAGTCCTATACACTTGAGGACATTTATAACCTGTTGAAAGACGGCACAACGGGTTCCATGAGTACTTTCACCGAACCAAGTTCGGGTCCTGGATCAACCGGGCATACACTCACCGAAGTATATGAAGCAGCTGATGAAGCTCTCAGCAAGATAATTCCGAAAACAGGACAAACAACTTCATATGCTACAGGTGATGACGGTGATTTAGAAAAAGGAATAGCATGGCCTTCACCACGCTTCACCGATAGTGAGGATGGAACTATAACTGATAATTTAACAGGACTTGTATGGCTCAAAAATGCAGAAACTTTTGGACTAAGATCTTGGACCGATGCATTAACTGATTGCTCGAATCTTGAAAGCGGGTTATATGGCTTGAGTGATGATTCATCAGCTGGAGATTGGCGTCTGCCTAATATTAGAGAATTATTTTCGCTCATTGATTTTGGAGCAAGTCACGATCCATATCCACCATTACCGAGTGGGCACCCTTTTTCAAATGTGCAATCTGAGGGCTACTGGTCAAGCACTTCATTAGCATTTAATTCAGATAATGCATGGATAGTTGCAATGAATGTTGGAGGATCAGCTACATTAGGAGATAAAACTCATTCTTTTGTTGTCTGGGCAGTTCGTGATAGGAATTAATTATGAAAAACTATAAAAATACTGGAATAACTATGCATTTACAAAAACTGAATAAAGAGTTATTAATTTTTACTCTTACAATATTATTAATGCTACTCTTTGTTTTTCCACTTTTTGCTCAAACCAGTAATATCGACGCAACAGACAAGTGGGCATGGGGAACCAACATCGGCTGGGTTAATTTTCGTTCCTCAAATGGCGGCGTTACTGTTTATGCTGATCATCTGGAAGGGTATACCTGGGCAGAAAATATTGGGTGGATAAGAATGGGAACATACACAGGAGGATCACCACACACATATCAGAATGACAGCAATATTGATTATGGTGTAAACCACGATGGCGCGGGTAATCTTTCCGGTTATGCTTGGAGTACCAATGCTGGTTGGATAAATTTTAATCCGACACATAGCCAGGTTACTATTAATATGACTACGGGCAGTTTTGATGGCTATGCCTGGGCAGAAAATATTGGTTGGATTCATTTTAAAAATACCTCTCCTGAATACAATTTGGTTTGTACAGATCCCACACTTCCGGTGGAACTTTGTACTTTCACTGCACAATTCATTGAGAACACACCAACCATTCACTGGTCGACTCAGTCTGAGACAGATAATATGGGTTGGTTCATCTGCCGGTATGATGAGAATGATTTTTCATCATCAGAAATAATTTCAGATATGATAGAAGGACACGGTACCACGACCCAACAGCAATTTTATACCTATGAAGATGATCTTGAGAATCCTGAAGTGGGGGATTGTTATTATTACTGGCTTGAATCAGTTGATTATGGTGGAATCATCAATCACTACGATAATGTAGCAATTCTCAGTATTCCAGATCATCACAATTCTGGTGGTAGCGGTATTGTTATTCCAGAGCGATTTGGTCTTCTGCAAAATGAACCCAATCCTGTAGTAAGTTCAACCCGAATTGCATTTAATCTTACAGAAACTGCACAGGTAGATCTTTCGGTCTACAACCTCAAAGGACAGCTCGTGAAAAAACTCTATTCCAGAGTAACATCCAAGCATACAGTCATGTGGTATGGTAAGGATGAGAGTGGTAATGAATTAGAGAATGGGGTGTATTTTTATCGATTATCGATTAATGGTAAGATATACGAAACAAGAAAGCTGATTTTATTGAGATAAGTAATAAGATACATAGAAAGTACCGGTGCAAATTACAGATTTGTAATGATACGACTGTAATAAACTAATAAACATACATCGATTAAGTTGGGAATTACTTGACAGACTTTGATGTGTCTTTTTTTAAATGTCCACCAAAGTGGAGGTAGCTTATATAAAAACTTGTTAACCTAACAGGTAACATTCATTAAGGCACACCAAATCTATAACTCAACTAAACCAGTCCACAGGAGGACTCTAATTATGTTTAAGAGATTTATACTCGTAAGTGCGTTTATTTCTTTATTTTCTGTTTACAATGCGGAAGTAATTAACGTACCGCTCGATTATACGACGATTCAGGAAGGGATCAATGCTTCGATTAATGGTGATACGGTTCTGGTACAACCAGGAACGTATATAGAGAATATTAATTTCAATGGGAAGAATATCACGCTGGGTTCATTGTTTCTTACAACCCAGGATACAAGTTACATTTCTGGGACTATCATAGATGGTAATGATAACGGGTTAGTTGTTATTTTTGAAAATGGTGAAAATTATGAAACAGTACTATGTGGTTTTACAATTCAAAGTGGATACTCCGATGATATTGGTGGTGGAATTTTATGTAGTAATTATTCGTCTCCAAAATTAATGAATCTAACTATCATTAGTAACTATGCTAAATATGGGGGAGGTATAGCATGTTATAATGCTTCACCAACTGTAGAGAATTCTTGCATCGTTAATAATGAAGCACAAATGTATGGTGGTGGAATCTATTGTTTAGATTCTTATAATATTGATTTTGTTAATATTACAGTATATAGTAACCGTTCTTTAGTAGGTGGTGGAATTTTCCTTGATTGTTCTAATTTAAATATGTACAATAGCCGAATCAATTATAACAAAGCGTATCAATCAGGTGGAGGATTTTATTGCAAGAATTCCAATCCAATATTAAATTATGTTAATATAACTAATAACAAAGCTACATTCAATGGTGCTGGATTATACATTTCTTCGAGTTCAAGTCCAATATTTTCTCCAGAAACAAGATGTAATATTTATTCGAATTCAATAAATGAAAGCAAGGGGTTCGGTGCTGACATATTTTGTCATAATAATGATACCATTCATGTATTCGTTGATCTTTTTACAGTTATCAATCCAACAGAATATTATATTTCACCTTTGGATAAAATTATTATTGAAATAAATCAAGCTGTCGAAGATAGTCTAATAAACTCAGATGTCTATGTTTCGGTTAATGGAAGTAATACAAACAGTGGCTTATACCCCGAAGAGCCGTTCAGAACGATAACATTTGCATTATCTAAGATATATTCAGACAGTATAAATATTAACACAATACATATTGAAGAAGGGATTTATAGTGATTCAACTAATGGCGAGATATTTCCAATCCAATGGAGTAGCTACGTTCATCTTAAAGGGAGTTCTCTTGATGGTACAATACTTGATGCAAGTCAAAATCATTCAAGCGTTATAGAATTCAATTTTGTCAGGGATGCTTTAGTTCAAAATGTCACAATTACTGGTGGGCGTTCTAATCGGGGGGGGGGATTTTATTGTTATGATTCGAAGATTACTATTGAAAACATTAAAATTATTAATAATATTGCAACTACTGGTGGTGGTATTTATTGCGATAATTGTTTGCTAAGTATAATTAAAACTCAAATTTCTTCAAATATGTGTCCGGATCGTGGGGGTGGTATTTTTTCTTCACATTCAGATATCACATTGTCAGAAGTGACCATTGATAATTGCTTTGGAGGAGGAATATATTTTGGAAATGAAAATTACTCACTCACAATTGATAATACGATTATTACAAATAATTTATGTCGGTATGGTCTTCAGGTTACTGGTGGAAATGCTGACGTAGGTTATTCTAATTTTTGGAATAATGAAGCTGGTAACTTTTACGGCTTGAATGATTCAATCGGACTTAATGTTACAACAAATGCAAATGGTGATTCATGCGATGCATTCTACAATATCCAGATGGATCCGATGTTCGTCGATCCTGCAAACAATGATTATCATCTTCAATGGGGCTCGCCCTGCATCGATGCTGGCGATCCGAATTCTCCTCTTGATTCGGATAGCACGATTGCAGATATGGGTGCCTATTATTATGATCAGTCAATGGGAATTGGACCTGATCCGCAATATCACCAGATGACATTGATCAACTATCCCAATCCATTTCAAGGATCAACAATAATATCGTTTTCAATACCACAAGCAACAAAAGTGAAATTACAGATCTATAATATACTAGGACAGCTTGTAGAGCAAATACTCAACGATGACCTACAGTCAGGAGAAGGCTCGATTGAGTGGAATTCCGGGGATTATCCATCGGGAGTTTATTTCTATAAGCTGAGTACTCCTCAAACTTCATTGATCAACAAAATGGTGATTATGAAGTAACATTAGGGAAAGACCTTGCGATGGGAGTCGTGCCTTCCGCATAAAACCATTCGCAAGGTCTTCTTATTTTAGGAGAGAATATAAGGCGAATTTTTTGTTATACTTGACTTAAAATTCACCAATAAAAAAATGCAACAAATTTTTCATAAAAATAATTTACGTATATGAAAGGGTTTCCTCATGAAGAAAAACTGGTTTAGAACGACGATCATTATCGTTGTTTTCCTTGTTACGATCTACTATCTTTTACCACTCATTGCGAAAAATGAATATGCGATCGTCAACATCGACGTCTATGATCAGAACCAAAACCTGATCTATGAAATAAATGAACATGAGTATAAGATCGGGAGTAATCTGTTCGGTCAGGAGTTTGAAGATCAGATAACAATGACGGAACTGCATGACACATTGACTGTTTCCGGAAGGTTGCCTGACTACATGCTCAGATCGATTGAAGGTGATATTGATTTCACAAAGGATCAGATCATTAAAGCTGAACTTGTTGAAAAAACCTCGAGGGTAGAATTGCCTTCATGGTTCAGCAGTAAAGAGCTTAAGCTCGGTCTTGACCTGCAGGGCGGCATGCACCTTGTTCTTGAAGTTGAGACTGAAGGACTTCCAACAGAAACTGCTGATAATGCTGTGAAGAGCGCTCAGCAGATCATCACAAACCGTATCGACCAGTTTGGTGTGGCAGAACCTACTATTCAGAAGATTGGGAATAAAAGAATCCTTGTTCAGCTTCCCGGACTTCGTGATGCAGGAAGAGCAAAAGAACTCATCGGAAAGACAGCATTGCTTGAATTCCAGCTTGTTGCCAATACGCAGGACATCAGAAATGCTGTTGAAGCAATCGATGAATATCTCAAGAGCAATTATGATAAATATGCATATCTGAAAAAAGTTGAGGTTGAAAAGGAGAGTGCGGTTGAAGAAGCACTTTTCGAGGGCGAAGAAGCAGATTCTCTTGCAGATTCAACAGCTGCAGCAGTTGAAGAAGAAACATCACACGATCATCTCTTTTCAAGTCTGGTTGCCGTTTATGGACAGCGCTTGATCGTTCGTCCCGAAAACCTTGAGCTTTTCAGAAAGGTAATAAATTTGCCTGAAGTACAAGAAGTCATGCCCGAAGGTGTGGTCATTCTTCTTGGTAAAGTTGATGAAGATAATATTATGGGAGCTCGACCAGTTTATTTCTTGTATGATACTGTCGAACTCACAGGGACACATCTAAAGACTGCAGATGTTCGTATAGGGCAGGGAATGGATCCCAAGATAGCAAATAAGCCCTACGTGAGTTTGCAGCTCGATAATGAAGGTTCGCGCATTTTTGCTAATGTGACCGGTAATCATATCAATGAACAGCTTGCAATTGTACTGGACAATGTCGTTCATTCTGCACCGGTGATCAATGATAAGATCAGAGATGGAAACGCAATGATAACAGGCATTGGTGAGATGGAAGAAGCAAAAGACCTGGCAATCGTCCTGAATGCAGGTAATCTTCCTGCTCCCGTTAATATCGTTGAAGAGCGAACGGTTGGACCAACACTCGGTTCTGACTCCATTCGCGCAGGTTTCAAAGCTGCCATACTCGGTCTCGTGATCGTAATGATCTTTATGATCTTGTATTATAAGGTATCAGGTGTAATTGCTAATATTGCCCTTCTCGGGAACGTTCTCATTATCCTTGCTGTTCTTACAATGCTCAATGCAAGTTTGACCATGCCGGGTATAGCAGGTATCATCCTCACAATTGGTATGGCAGTTGATGCGAACGTGCTTATTTTTGAGAGAATACGTGAAGAATTGCGAGCTGGCAAAACGGTTCGGACTGCAATTGATAACGGCTATAAGCGAGCGGTTATCACGATTGCTGATGCGAACATCACAACACTTATTACTGCGGTTGTGCTCTATCAGTTCGGGACCGGTCCTATCAGAGGTTTTGCTGTTACGTTGAGTATTGGTATCCTTGCATCGATGTTCACTGCAATCGTTGTCACGAAAGCCATTTTTGATGGTGTGATTACACGAAAGCCCAGAAAAAGCCTAAGTATTTAAGAGGAGATCAACATGAATTTCTTAACAAATACCCATATAGATTTTATCAGTAAGCGTAAGATTGCTTTCATCATTTCAGGACTGCTTATCCTTGCAGGTATCGTATCCTGGATCATTCATGGCGGACCTCAATACGGCATTGACTTCACGGGTGGAACGCTTTTTGAATTTGATTTCACTCCTGATACACAGGATACTCCCCCGGTTGAAATCCAGCAAGTCCGAGATGTTCTCGGTTCAGAAGGTTTCAGTGATGCAGTCATACAGGAATTTGGAAATCCGAATATTATTTTGATCAAGATCAAAGCGAGTGAAAACCCCAAGGAGGATGAAGAAAAACTGTTATCTGTTCTGCGATCTAATTTTTCAAAATATGCTGGCAACAAAACAGAGATTGATTTCCTGAGAAGAAGTGAGCATGTCGGGTCAAAAGTTGGTGAAGAATTGCGCGGGAAAGCTGTCATTGCCATCTTGCTTGCCCTGCTTGGTATCATTATTTACATCTGGTGGAGATTTGAACTGACCTTTGGTTTAGCTGCTGTGCTTGCACTTTTTCATGACGTTATAATAACAATAGGACTTCTATCAATCTTTAATATTGAGATAACGATCAGTGTCATCGCTGCACTTCTTGCGATCGTCGGTTATTCACTCAATGATACGATCGTGCTGTTCGTCCGTATTAGAGAGGATTTGAAGATATACAGAAAAGAGAATTATGACTCTGTGATCAATCACAGTATTAATGATGTCCTTTCACGAACAGTTATTACCTCTTTCACAACTTTGATTGTTGTTGTAATCCTATTCTTCTTTGGTGGAGAAGGTATTCGTGCTTTCTCGACGACCTTGCTGATCGGTGTTATCATCGGTACTTATTCCTCGATCTTTATTGCCAGTCCCGTTCTTGTTGCCTATAGAAATTGGAAAACAAAGCATTCAGAGAGGAAACATCGCAGATAATCTGTAATTGTAACTGATAGAACCGTGCAAATTATAGCAGGTACTCATAAAGGGCGCACAATCGACGTTCCAAAATATTCGGTAAGACCGACAATGGACAGGGTGCGGGAATCGCTATTTGCAATTATCCGAGATGAGATTGAAGGAGTAGATGTTCTTGACCTTTTTGCCGGCAGCGGCAGTTTAGGATTGGAAGCACTCAGTGAAGGAGCCAGGTGGTGTGATTTTGTCGAGAAATCGTTCAAGGTTGGTAAAGTACTTCAAAAAAATATTCAATCTCTTGGTTTTGATGATGTAACATATATCCATTTAAGTTCTGTGTTGAGTTATATAAAAAATTGCAAAAAAGTCTATGATCTCATTTTTTTTGACCCGCCATATAAACAGGAAGTAGCAGAGAAAGTAATTGAAGCAATTTATATAAATCGAATATTGAATGATGATGGATTGATCATTGCTGAAACCAGAAAAAGAGAAGATATCACACGATTTTCTGAGTACATTGTAAAAGAAAAGATATACGGTGAAACGAAGATTACAATATTGCGGAAAGGAGCTGCATGAGTCTTAAATTATATAATACGATGACTCGTAAAAAAGATGAATTCAAACCTATAAAAAAAGATGAAGTCGGGCTCTATACCTGCGGACTGACCGTATATAATTATGCGCACATTGGGAATCTGCGCACCTATATTTTTGAAGATATCCTTAAACGTGTACTCATGTATGATGGCTATAAGGTCACGCATGTGATGAATATAACTGATATCGGACACCTCACCTCTGATGCGGATACCGGTGAAGACAAGATGGTCAAGGAAGCAAAAAAGGAAGGAAAGACTGTCTGGGAGATTGCTGATCATTACACAAAGGCATTCGAGAGTGACCTTAAAAAACTCAATGTCATACCACCGAATTATCATGTCAAAGCAACTGCTCATATCCAGCAGATGATCGATTTGATAAAACGTCTTGAGGATAGGGGATATACCTATATTGCTGACGGTAATGTTTATTTTGATATTTCAAAATTTCCAGAATATGGCAAATTAGCCCGATTGGATGTAGAAAAACTCAAAGCAGGTGCCCGAATTGAAATTGATGCAGCAAAGAAGAATCCCTTCGATTTTGTTCTGTGGTTCACAAAATCAAAATTCGATGATCAGGAAATGAAGTGGGACAGTCCATGGGGAAGAGGGTATCCGGGTTGGCACGTCGAGTGTTCTGCAATATCCATGTGCTATCTTGGAGAAACCTTTGATATTCATTGCGGTGGTATAGACCATATTCCGGTGCATCATACAAATGAGATCGCACAGAGTGAAGCAGCCACTGGAAAGACGTGGGTCAAATACTGGTTACATGCGGAATTTCTCATTATGAATGAAGAGAAAATGAGTAAGTCAAAAGGTGGTTTTCTCACCTTAACAAAACTGGTTGAAATGGGATATTCTCCAATGGTTTATCGTTATTTCTGCCTGGGAGCTCATTACAGACAGCCGCTTACCTTCAGTGATGAAGCTATGGAAACGGCAAAATCTACTTATGACAGATTGATTAATATTATCATAGAAATCAAAAAGAATAGTAGTTTCAGTAAACCTAATGACGAATATATACAAGCCGTCAAGCATGAATTTTATGAGAAGATAAATAATGATCTTAATATGCCTGAAGCTCTTGCAGTATTGTGGAAAGTGCTTCGTGCGAACGAGATCGGTGATCGTGAAAAATATGAATTGATCAGAGAATTCGATAAGATTTTTGGGTTGCAGCTTGATAGAGCAGAGCAAATTCTTGAGCTAGAAGCAGAGCAAAAAGTAGATGTTGAATTAGTTGAAAAACTCATCAAAGAACGTGATGAAGCACGAAAGAATAAAGATTGGGCTCGCTCTGATGAAATACGAGATATTTTAGCAAAAATGGGAGTTGAAGTTCGGGATAGTGCAGAGGGTACTTTCTGGCGAATGAAATCATAACGAATTGAAAATTTTCGTACAAATATTGAAATATCTTTATTATCTTTATTAAATGAACCTGTTTATATATAAATAATATAAAAAAGTATAAAAAATTTGACAGTATTTTTGTCAACTCGGCAATCTGTATTTTCTGATTAATAGAGTGGTACAAAAGTGTATAAATCCAGTAGCCACCATAGCTCAGGGGTAGAGCAGGGGTTTTGTAAACCTCTGGTCGGGGGTTCAAATCCCTCTGGTGGCTCCAGAATTTTTTTAGTGGGGAGATACCCTAGCGGTCAAAGGGAGCAGACTGTAAATCTGCCGGCGAAGCCTTCGGAGGTTCAAATCCTTCTCTCCCCACCATCTTACAGCGGGAATAGCTCAGCTGGCTAGAGCATTAGCCTTCCAAGCTAAGGGTCGCGGGTTCGAACCCCGTTTCCCGCTCCATGCTCATGTAGCTCAGTCGGTAGAGCACATCCTTGGTAAGGATGAGGTCACCGGTTCAATCCCGGTCATGAGCTCCATAGAAATGTATAATATCAGGAGGATACATGGCAAAGGAAACTTATAAGAGAACAAAACCGCATGTTAATGTTGGAACCATCGGTCACATTGACCATGGAAAGACCACATTAACTGCAGCAATGACCCTTGTTCTTTCAAAAAAGGGGCAGGCATCTTATGTCTCTTTCGATCAGATCGATAATGCCCCAGAAGAGAAAGAACGTGGTATAACCATTGCAACAGCTCACGTTGAGTATGAAAGTGATAATCGTCATTACGCACATGTTGACTGTCCAGGTCATGCTGACTATATCAAAAACATGATTACCGGTGCTGCACAGATGGACGGAACAATCCTCGTCGTCAGTGCTGCTGATGGTGTCATGCCCCAGACAAGAGAACATATTCTTCTTGCAAAGCAAGTGAATGTGCCTTATGTTGTGGTTTATTTAAATAAGACAGATATGGTCGATGATCCTGAACTTATCGAATTAGTTGAACTCGAGGTCAGAGATCTTCTTAATGACTATGAATTCCCGGGAGACGAAGTCCCGATCATTCAGGGAAGTGCTCTTGAAGCATTAAATAATCCTGATGACCCAGAGAAGACAAAGTCAATCATCGAGCTTGTTACAGCACTTGATGAATATATTCCTCTTCCAGAGAGAAAGACTGATCAACCCTTCTTGATGCCTATTGAAGATATCTTCAGTATTCCCGGTCGTGGTACCGTGGCCACCGGAAGAATCGAACGTGGTGTCGTTAAAGTTGGTGACAAAGTCGAACGTGTTGGTATTCGTGAAACCCGTGAAATCGTTGTTACCGGTGTTGAAATGTTCAGAAAACTTCTTGATCGTGGTGAAGCTGGTGATAACGTTGGTGTGTTGCTTCGTGGTATTGCAAAAGACGAAATTGAACGTGGTATGGTTCTGGCAAAGCCAGGCAGTATTACACCTCACAAGAAATTCAAAGGCGAAACCTATATTTTGACCGCTGATGAAGGTGGAAGACATAAACCTTTCTTCTCTGGTTACAGACCTCAGTTCTATTTCAGAACGACTGACGTGACCGGTACACTTCATCTTCCAGAAGGAACAGACATGGTCATGCCCGGTGATAGAGTTATTATGGAAATTGAACTTTTAACTCCTATCGCAATGGAAAAAGGTCTTCGTTTCGCTATTCGTGAAGGTGGACGCACAGTTGGCGCTGGAGTAGTAACAGAGATAATCGAATAAGGGCAATGTAATGAGAATTTATATAAAACTCTCCTGTTCTGAATGTAAGTCACGTAACTATGTGACCATGAAGAACAAGCAAAAGCATCCCGATAAGTTGGAAACAAAAAAATTCTGTCCTGTTTGTAGAAAGCATACACTTCACAAAGAATCAAAATAATCTCAATGTGTAGGGCTGTAGCTTAATTGGCAAAGCGGCGGTCTCCAAAACCGAAGAGTGCGGGTTCAATTCCTGCCAGCCCTGCCATTATTTTTCTGGAAAGAAATTTATGTTTAAAAAAATCGGAAAATTCCTGAAAGAAGTTCGCCAGGAACTGAAAAATGTTGTCTGGCCAACAAAAGCAGACCTCAAAGAAGGTACGACTGTTGTTATTGCTTTCTCAATCATCCTGGGTATCTTTATCTGGATCATTGATAATATTTTCACACAGGTTGTAAATTTGGTGTTATTTAGATAATGGAAAAGAAATGGTATGTGCTCCACACCTATGTGGGCAAAGAAAAAAAGGTAAAAGAAGCACTCGAGAAATATCTTGAAGACAGTGATCTCAAAGATCTCTTTGGAGAAATCATTATTCCTTCTCATAAAACGTTCATTATCCGTGATGGAAAAAAGGTCGTTAAAGAGAAAAAGATTTTTCCAAATTATGTTCTTATAGAGATGGAAATGACTCCAGAAACCTATCAATTTGTGCTTCAACTTCCTGCAACGACCAAATTTCTTGGTGGAAATAAAACGCCAAATCCACTATCACAAAAAGAGGTGAACAGGATTCTTGGAGTGAAAAGGGATAAAGATTCTGTTACCAGCGAGATGAAGTTCATCGTTGGAGACCGCATTAAGATCATCGATGGTCCCTTTGACGATTTTGAAGGTTCAATTGAGAGAATTATCGAAGAAAAGGATAAACTTGTGGTGAATGTAACCGTATTTGGTCGCATCACTCCGGTCGAGGTCGGTTTCAATCAAGTAGAAAAGCTCGATTAAAGGTTATTATAACTATGGCAAAAAAAGTTTTAGCAAAAATCAAGATACAACTGCCTGCGGGACAGGCAACTCCTGCTCCACCCGTTGGACCAGCACTTGGTCAACACGGTGTGAATATAGGTGAGTTCTGCAAGCAGTTCAATGATAAGACAAAAGATCAACCGGGAATGATTATCCCTGCAGAGATCACTGTCTGGGGTGATAGAACATTCAGTTTTATCACTAAAACACCTCCTGCAGCAGTTTTGATTAAAAAGGAAGCCAGCCTTGCAAAAGGTTCCGGCGTACCTAATAGAGAAAAGATCGGTTCGATTACTGAAGAACAGGTCGAGAAGATCGCAAAGATCAAAATGCAGGATCTGAATGCAGCAGACCTTGAGGCAGCAAAGAAGATGGTTGCCGGTACTGCTCGCAGCATGGGCATCACCATTCAGCATTAGTGAAATAGAGGAGCATACTTCATGAAAAGAGGTAAGAAATATAATCAGAGTATAGAGAAGCTTGAAGCTGAAAAAGCATACGAATTCAATCAGTCTCTCGAAATACTCAAGGAAATAGCGAATAAGAACTTTGATGAAACCGTCGAGTTTCATGTCCGTTTGGGTGTCGATCCAAAGAAGGCAAATCAGATGGTTCGTGGAACAGTTGTGCTCCCGCATGGAACTGGTAAGGATGTAAAAGTCCTTGTCTTTGCAGAAGGTGATAAAGCTGATGAAGCAAAAGAAGCTGGTGCAGACTACGTTGGAATGGATGATCTTGCTGAAAAGATTCAAGGCGGCTGGACAGATTTTGATATCGCAATTGCCACACCTAATATGATGGGCAAGGTCGGTAAACTTGCACGAATTCTTGGCCCCAGAAAACTCATGCCGAATCCTAAAGCAGGTACCATCACAAATGATATTGCAAAAGCTGTTCAGGAATCAAAAGCAGGAAAAGTGGAATATCGTATTGATAAATTTGCAAACATTCACGTTCCCCTTGGTAAAGTATCTTTCGAAAAGGAAAAACTAGCAGAAAATGCTGAAGTACTCATGCGTGCAATCCTGAGAGACAAGCCGGCATCAGCAAAAGGTCGTTACGTCAAAAATGTCACCCTTTGTTCGACAATGAGCCCGGGCATCAAAATAGATTCTGTCGGTTACATAAAAGAAATTCAAGCGAATAAATAGGAATATATATGGAACAGAAAGCTGTAAATCCAAAAAATATTGAAAATGTTCAATTATTAAAAGAACGTTTGGATGAAGCAAAATCTATCGTACTTGTTGATTATAAGGGAATATCTGTTAAAGAAGATACAGACCTTCGAAGCAAGTTTAGAGAAAATAACGTTGATTACTTTGTTGCAAAAAATACACTTCTAAAGTTAGCCGCAAAAGACCTGTCTATTGAAGGTCTTGATGAATTCCTGGTTGGACCAACTGCAGTAGCAGTATCTAAAGAAGATGAAATAACTCCCCCGAAAATAATTTCTGATTTCAAGAAAAGTCTTCCTGAGGAAAAGAGTTTTTTCAATTTCAAAATAGGAGTCATCGACAACCAGCTTATGGATGTACACGAGCTCGAAAAAATCGTCGATCTTCCTTCAAAGCAGGAATTGCTTGCTAAGGTAGTTGGAGGCTTGAACGCACCTATCACTGGATTGGTCTATACTCTTAATAGTATTTTGCAAAAATTCGTTCTTGTTCTTAATGAGATCAAGAATAAAAAGCAATCATAAACGTATTTTACTTCAATTGATAAATTAGCCAGAAATAAATTATAATATGCTTAATTATAGGAGGATATAATGGCAGAAGGCAGCAAAAAAGATAAGATTATTGAGCTTGTTAAAGAACTCAACGTGATGGAACTCGCTGAGCTTGTAAAAGCACTCGAAGAAGAATTTGGTGTAACAGCTGCTGCACCAGTCGCTGCGGTTGCAGGACCAGCTCAAACGGAAACCGCAAAAGATGAAGAAGAAAAAACGGAATTTGACGTGATCCTCACCAATGCCGGTGCAAAGAAGATCCAGGTCATTAAAGTGGTACGTCAAATCACCAAACTTGGACTGAAAGAATCCAAAGCCCTTGTTGATGAAGCACCAAAACCAGTAGCAGAAGGTGTTTCCAAAGATGAAGCGCAGTCAATCAAAGAGAAGATCGAAGCTGAAGGTGGCTCTGTAGAGATTAAGTAAATAATGACGTGTTCGAAAACACATTTCATTCAAACATTGAGAGACTCTTCATTCTCACGAATGAAGATGTCTTTTGCTAAATAAGGAGCACATGAAGGAACGAAATAGTTTTTCTAAAATGGCTGATAGTCTTCACGGGTTTGAACTGCCCGATGTAGAGATCCCAAATCTGCTTACAATGCAGAAGGGTTCTTATGCAAAATTCCTGCAGAAAGATATTCTGCCGGAAAAAAGAGAAGAAATCGGCTTGCAGGAAGTATTTAATAATCATTTTCCTGTAGAGGATACGCAAGGTCAATTCCTGCTTGAGTTCATTCAATACAATGTTCTAAAAGAGAAATATACTCCTGATGAATGTATTGAAAGGAACTTAACCTACAGCTCTCCCTTAAAGGTTAAATTTCGTTTGACAACCTTTGAGAAAACAGTTGAAGGTGAACAGCAGAGGATCAAAAGCGTTAAAGAAAAAGACCTTTTCCTCGGTGAGATTCCAATGATCACCGATAGGGGAACCTTCATTATTAATGGTGAAGAACGCGTTATCATTAGCCAACTCCATCGTTCTCCCGGTGTAACGTTTACAAGCGAGACACATGGCAGTGGCAAAATGTTGTATAACGCAAAGGTCATTCCTGTGCAAGGATCATGGTTTCAGTTTCTTACAGATACTCAAGATGTCATTTACGTTCTCATTGATAAACGGCATAAAGTTCCTGTCACAACGATTCTTCGATGTCTGGGACTATCTGATAATAACTCAATAAGAAGCACGTTCTACACTTCTCAGGAACTCGATCTGACTAAGGATGAATTTACTGACAGAGTGTTATTTGCTGATATTATCGATAAGAAGAGTGGAGAGGTTATTGCTGAGGGAGGAGCGCTTCTCACTGAAGGTCTTGTAGATAAGATCATTACCGCTAAAGTTAAAAAGGTTAATGTAATTCATCAAAGCCAGGAAGATGAAAAAAGGATTATTGAAAGCACTCTTTCAAAAGATCCAACTGCAACCGAAGAAGAAGCATTGAAGTTCATCTATAACATCATTCGACCTGGCGAAGAACCACCAATCGACACTGCACGTGAATTGATAGAGCGAATCTTTTTCAATCCGAAAAGATATAGTCTTGGTGATGTTGGAAGATATAAACTGAATAGACGTCTTAATCTTAAAATTCCTATTGAAACCCAAATCCTTACTCAAGATGATTTCATTGCGATTATTAATGAAATGATCAGATTGTATAAAGGTATCAGTTCAACTGATGACATAGATCACCTTAGCAATCGTCGTGTAAGTGGTGTTGGTGAACTAGTCGCCAACCAGTTTTCTATTGGACTTTCCCGCGTTGCACGAATTGCTCGTGAGAGAATGACACTCAGTTCAAGCGAAGACGCTTCGGTGCTCGGTTTGGTAAATACCAATGCTCTCATGGCTGTTGTAAATTCTTTCTTCCTGACCGGTGAACTTTCACAGTTTATGGAACAGACTAATCCACTCGCTGCTATTACACATATGCGACGATTAAGTGCATTAGGACCCGGAGGTTTGACGCGAGAAAGAGCTGGATTTGAAGTTCGAGACGTGCACTATTCTCATTATGGTAGAATTTGTCCGATCGAAACACCCGAAGGACCAAATATCGGTCTGTTAACTTCTCCGGCAATTTACGCTCGGGTTAATGAATACGGATTCCTTGAAACACCCTATATCAAAGTTGAAAAGGGAAAAGTAACGAACAGGGTTGACTATCTTGATCCTACTCAGGAAGAGAATATGAAGATTGCTCAGGCAGGTATCGAAGTTGATAAAAATGGTAATATTGTTAATGAACGTGTCTTCTGTCTACAGGGTGGTGATTTTGTTCTTGTTCCTAAAAATGAGGTTGACTATATTGATTCCTCAAGGCAGCAGATCGTAAGTGTTTCTGCAGGTTTGATACCTTTCCTTGACCATGATGATGCGAATAGAGCACTCATGGGTTCTAATATGCAGCGACAAGCGGTACCACTCATTAAACCTCAACCTCCAATTGTCGCCACTGGTATTGAAAAACTCGTAGCTCAGGATTCGGAATTGGCCATAAAGGCACCATTTGACGCAACCGTAGAAAAGGCATCTTCTGAAGAAATAGTGCTGAAAAGGATTTTTAAAGAAGATGAAATTGAGACAATTTCTTCATTAGAAAATGAGCGCACATTTAAACTGAAAAAATTCCAGAGAACAAACCAGGAAACATGCATCAATCAACATCCGGAAGTTGTTGTCGGTCAGAAAGTAAAAGAAGGCGAACTAATTTCAGACGGTCCAGCTATTAAGAATAGTGAACTTGCCCTTGGTACAAATATGCTTGTTGCATTCATGCCGTGGTATGGTTATAACTATGAAGATGCAATAATCATCAGCGAAAAAGTTGCTCGCGAAGATGAGCTTACCTCCATTTATATTGAAGAGCTTGAGGTTCTGGTTCGCAGTACACGAGAAGGTGATGAAGAACTTACTGATGACATACCTAATGTCCCGAAGTTCGCTTTGAGAAACTTGGACTCAACCGGTGTTGTTCGGGTGGGTTCTCATGTAAAATCCGGCGACATTTTAGTTGGAAAGATTACACCTAAATCTTCAAATGTTGATCTGTCGCCAGAAGAGAAACTTATGCGTGCACTCTTTGGAGAACGAGCTGGTGACTTTTCTGATACTTCACTCAAAGCTAAACCAGGTATGGAAGGTGTCGTTGTTGATGTTAAGGTCTTCTCAAAAGCTGAAACTGATGAACTCTCTGAACAGGAAAAAGAAGAGAAACTTTCTAAACTTAAAAACAAATATGATAATGAAAACAAAAAGATCTATAAATTCCTCAAAGCAAAACTGACGGAACAGCTTATTGGTGAAACGGCATATAGAATAACTGAAGAAAAAACTGGAAGATTCTTTATTCCTCCCAATAAGAAAATTGATGATGAAGAATTGAAAAAGATTTCTTTCCGAAAATTGAACCTTGAAAATAAGCTTGTTGCTGACGAGAATAAAAATGAGTGGATCTACGAAAATATTATTGTCGATGTTAAGAATGCGTTAGATGAAAATGAGAATAATTACAAAAAGCATAAAGATCGTATCAAATATGGAGATGAGCTTCCTTCCGGTGTTCTGAAAATGGTTAAGATATTCATAGCCAAGAAACGCCAGGTTGAAGTTGGCGACAAAATGGCAGGGCGACATGGTAATAAAGGTGTTATTGCGAAGATCGCTCCCGTACAGGATATGCCTTTTATTGAAGATGGAACACCTGTTGATATTATTCTCAATCCTCTTGGCGTTCCCTCACGAATGAATATCGGTCAAATACTCGAAACTCACCTTGGTTGGGCTGCACGTGCGCTAGGTTATGATGCAGAAACTCCAGTATTCGATGGTGCTACGATCAATGAAATTACCGAGCAACTCAGCAAAGCAGATCTTTCAGAAGATGGAAAAGTTATTTTGTATGATGGAAAAAGTGGTGAAGCAATGCATCAGCGCGTCACTGTTGGTGTTATATATATGATGAAGTTGAACCATCTTGTAGTCGATAAAATGCATGCTCGATCCACCGGTCCTTATTCACTTGTAACGCAGCAACCTCTTGGAGGTAAAGCACAACACGGTGGCCAGAGACTTGGTGAAATGGAAGTCTGGGCATTGGAAGCTTATGGTGCATCACGCCTGTTGCAAGAGATGCTCACTGTAAAATCTGATGATGTCGATGGTAGAAATCAAACATACGAAGCTATAACAAAGGGTAAGGAACTACCCGATCCCGGTATTCCAGAATCCTTTAATGTGCTTGCAAGCGAGTTAAAGAGTCTCTGCCTGGACTTCGATCTGGGTTCGGATAAGTCTGAAAACTCGACAGCTAATAATAAGTAACACCCCAAACCATGAGGGTCATACATGATTAGAGAATTAAAAAGAGACAAAGTCGTTAAAGATTACGATTATGTAAGCATAAAGATCGCCTCTCCTGAGAAGATCAGAGATTGGTCTTACGGCGAGGTGACAAGACCTGAAACGATAAATTATCGAACACTCAAGCCGGAAAAGGACGGATTATTCTGCGAAAGAATTTTCGGACCTGAGAAAGACTACGAGTGTTCATGCGGAAAATATAAGAAATATCGTTTTAAGGGTTTGATCTGTGACCGTTGCGGTGTTGAAGTTACCTCTTCAAAAGTTCGTCGCCAGAGAATGGGACATATCGAACTTGCAGTACCTGTTGCACATATTTGGTTTGTAAAGCAAATACCGAGTCCGATTCAACTTTTACTCGACTTGAAATCAAAAGAATTAGATCGAGTTCTTTATTATGAATCTTATATTGTTCTCAATCCAGGTGCTTCGGAATACAATGTTGGTGATGTGATCGATGAAGAATCCTACCAGCATGCAAAAGAGAAGTATCCTACAGGATTCGAAGCTGAGATGGGAGCAGAACCGATCAGGCTGCTTCTATCAGAGATCGAACTCAATGATGAGGTAGATAAATTAAGAACTTCTATCAAGTTCGAAACAAAACAGGCAAAAGCAAAACTCATTAAGAAATTGAAAATCGTTGATGCTTTTCTCAATTCCGGGAACCGACCTGAATGGATGATCCTTGAAACAATCCCAGTTATGCCACCTGACCTCAGACCGCTTGTTTATCTTGAAGGTGGCAGTTTTGCAACTGCGGATTTCAACGATCTTTATAGACGTGTTATTACTCGTAACAACCGTTTGAAAGCTCTCATTGAAGGTCATGCACCTGAAGTCATCCTGAGAAATGAAAAGAGAATTCTCCAGGAAGCTGTCGATGCATTACTTGATAACAGCAGAAAATCAAGACCGGTTAAAGGACGAGGAAACAGACCCCTTAAGTCTTTGAGTGATCAACTTAAGGGAAAGAAGGGTCGTTTCCGTCAGAACCTTCTCGGTAAACGTGTCGATTATTCAGGTCGTTCTGTTATTGTTATTGGACCTGACCTTCAGCTCAATCAATGTGGCTTACCCAAGAAAATGGCGCTTGAACTTTTCAAGCCTTATATTATTGAACGAATTGAGAAATTCGAGGGTGTCAGTACAACCAAACAGGCAAAACGTCTCATGGAAGAGAAGAAGCCCGAAGTGTGGAAGATCCTTGAAGAAGTGATCAAAGATTATCCCGTTCTCCTGAACAGAGCACCTACACTTCACCGTTTGAGTATGCAGGCTTTCCTTCCTGTTCTTATCGAAGAAAAGGCAATTCAGCTGCATCCACTTTTGTGTTACCCTTTCAATGCTGACTTCGATGGTGACCAGATGGCTGTTCATATTCCTCTCTCTGGTGAAGCACAAATGGAAGCTCGGGCACTCATGACTCCAGTGAATAATATTCTTTCTCCTGCAAATGGAAAACCTGTTCTTATGGCGAGTCAGGACATTGTGCTTGGTGTATATTTTCTGACCACTGCTACATCAGAAGAACCCGATGATCCGAAAGCTCTTCCAAAATTCAATTCGACAAAAGAAGTATTAGTCGCTTATGAATTACAAGGCACAAAATCCTATCAAAAATATAGTGCTATTGATAAAGAAAAGGATATTGGATTGCATATCCATTCCTGGATTGAATACAAATGTAAACTTACTGGTAAAAGAATAATTACAACGGTTGGAAGAGTTGTCTTTAACCAAATTATTCCAGAAGATATCAGCTTTAAGAATTATAGTTTTGACAAAGGCAAGATCAACCAGCTAACATACGAAGTGTATGAGAAATATGGTGCTGAAAGAACTGCTTACTATCTCGATGATCTTAAAAATATTGGATTCCAGTATGCTACAAAATCAGGTACCACTTTCGGCATGGTCGATATTATCGTACCTCAACAGAAATCGAACATTCTTGAGAGTTCTGAAGATGAAGTGATCGAAATCCAGGAAGAATATGATACGGGTATTATTACTGAAAGCGAGCGTTATGACCGTTTAATCGACCAGTGGAAAATTGCAACTGAAGAGATCACTGATAGGATGATGGAAGAGCTGAAAGAAGACAGGCAGGGTTTCAACCCGATCTGGATTATGGCTGTTTCAGGTGCTCGTGGTGGTAGAGATCAGATCAAACAACTTGGTGCAATGAGAGGTTTGATGGAAAAACCTTCCAGAAAACTTACCGGTGAGATGGGTGAGATCATTGAAAATCCTATCAAATCCAACTTTAAGGAAGGTTTGAGTATTTTGGAATATTTCATATCAACACATGGTGCCCGAAAAGGTCTCGCTGATACTGCTCTGAAAACTGCTGATGCTGGTTATCTTACTCGAAGATTGGTAGATGTTGCTCAATCTGTTGTCATTTCGACTCATGACTGCGGAACCATGCAGGGTGTAGATATGACTGCCCTCAAGGAAGGTAATAAAACGATCGAGCCTTTAAGTGACAGGATCAAAGGAAGAACTGCCGTTGAAGAGGTTGTTGATCCGGTTAGCGGAGAGATCATTGTTGAAGCTGGTGAAACGATTTCCGATGATAAGGCAAATCTTATTCAGAAACATGGTATAAGAATTGTCAGGATCCGTTCAGTGCTTACTTGTGAAGCCGATAAAGGAATTTGTGCAAAATGCTACGGAAGAGACCTTTCAACAGGAAAACCCGTAACGATTGGAACACCAGTCGGTGTGATCGCAGCACAAAGTATAGGTGAACCTGGTACTCAGCTTACTCTTCGAACTTTCCATATTGGTGGTGCAGCAAGTACACTTGTGGAAAAAGCAGAAGTCAATGCAGAAAAAGACGGTATCGTCAAATATGATAGATTGGATTATGTCGTAGATAGAGATGACCAAAAGATCGCATCCAGTTATCAGGGTAAGATAAGAGTTATTGATCCCGAATCCAAAGAGGAACTCAGTCATTATAGTGTTGAATATGGTGCAACGATCTATGTATCTGAAGATCAGAAAGTTGTTAAAGATACCCTTCTCTTCAGCTGGGATAACTACAACACTCCTTTGATCTCGACTGTCAAAGGTACCGTTCATTATGATGACTTCATTGATGATGAAACATATAAAACTGAATTTAATGAGTTAACTGGTCGAACAGAAATAACGATTCTTGAATCACGCGATGTCGGTAAACAGGCACAGCTTATTATTGAAACTGATGATAAGAAGAAGATCCGTGTACCACTTCCTGCAGGACTTAATCTGGAAGTTGAAGAAGGGTCACGAGTATTTCCGGGAGAAATCCTTGGTAAAACCTCACGTGTCACAGTCAAACAGCGAGATATAACAGGTGGACTTCCGCGTGTTGTTGAACTTTTTGAAGCTCGGTCACCATCCAGTAAAGCAGTCATCACAGAGATCGATGGTGTGGTAAAGATCGGTAAACTTACCCGACTTGGAAGAAAAGTAACAATTTCATCAGAATCGACAGGTATTGATCAGGATTATACGATTCCGTATGGCCGCAGAATTATTGTGCACGAGGGTGATGTCGTAGAAAATGGTGATCCGCTATCAGATGGACCACTCGATCCGCATGATATTCTTACTGCAAAGGGTGTTGTTGCAACACAGGAATTCATTACTAATGAAATTCTTGAAATCTACCGTAAGCAGGGTGTGGACATCAATGATAAGCACATTCGTGTAATCGTCCGTCAGATGATGCAGAAAGTTAAGATTCTTGATCCGGGTGATACAATCTTCCTTGAAGGCGAGATCGTTGATAAACTACACGTAAAGAAAGTTAATATTGAAGTCGAGCAGGAAGGTGGAAAGGTTGCAACCTTTGAGCAGCTTCTTATGGGTATTACAAAATCTGCATTGATAACAGACAGCTTTATCTCAGCAGCATCATTCCAGAACACAACGAAAGTGCTGACAGAAGCATCGGTTTATGGAAAAGTGGATACCCTTGAAGGTCTAAAAGAGAGTGTAATTATTGGCCATAGAATTCCAGCTGGTACTGGTGCAAAATACTGGCGTAAGATGGTCAAAGAAACACTTGATGAAGAGTTGAGTCTTAAGAAAACTGTGGACGATCTCTTACCAAAAGCGACCATCCATCTCGAAGACGAAGATTTTGAAAACAATATACAGGAACAGGAGGCTTAAGTGCCTACAATTTCTCAACTTATAAGAAAGGGCAGGCAGAAGCAGAAAAAAGCCAAAAAGAATAAGGCTTTGCAGGGTTGTCCTCAAAAGAGAGGTGTGTGTACCCGCGTGTATACGACCACTCCCAAAAAACCCAACTCAGCACTGCGAAAAGTTGCCCGTGTGCGTCTTTCTAATGGGATTGAAGTAACAAGTTATATCCCAGGTGAAGGGCACAATCTTCAGGAACACTCCATCGTCCTCATCAGAGGGGGTCGTGTAAAAGATTTACCTGGTGTACGTTATCATGTTATCCGAGGTACTTTGGATGCAAGCGGAGTGGATAACCGAAAGAAGAGTCGTTCCAAATACGGAACAAAGAAAACCAAGAAATTAGGATAGTGGGTTTACATGTCTAGAAGAAAGAAAGCTCAAAAAAGGCAAATACTTCCCGATCCAAAATATGACGATATCGTCGTTGCGAAATTCATTAATCAGATGATGGTACGCGGAAAGAAGAGTCTTGCAGAACGTAAATTCTATCACGCTCTGGAGATCATACAGAAAAAGACACAGGAAGATCCCATCAAGGTTTTCAAACAAGCGCTTGAGAATGTAAAACCCAAGGTCGAAGTGAAAACCCGCAGGATCGGTGGTGCAAACTACCAGGTGCCAATGGAAGTCAGCAAAGAAAGACAGCAAGCTCTTGCTTTCAGATGGATTGTTAATTTTGCTCGTAAACGCCATGAGAAGACAATCGACGAGAAATTAGCCGGTGAACTTATCGCTGCATATAACAATGAAGGTTCATCGATTAAAAAACGCGAAGAAGTCTGGAGAATGGCAGAGGCAAACAAAGCATTTGCACACTTTAGAATTTAATTATGCAACAAAAACACTATGCGCTGAACGACATACGCAATATCGGGCTTATCGCTCATATTGACGCAGGAAAGACAACCGTCACAGAACGGATTTTGTTCTACACAGGCATAGTGCACCAAATGGGAGAAGTTCACGAAGGTACTGCTACAATGGATTGGATGGTACAGGAAAAGGAACGCGGCATCACGATAACTTCCGCTGCAACAACCTGTTACTGGAAAGATAATAGGATCAATATTATTGATACTCCAGGACATGTTGACTTCACCGTTGAAGTAGAGCGCTCACTGCGAGTACTCGATGGAGCAGTCGTCATCTTCTGCGGTGTTGGTGGTGTCGAACCGCAATCCGAGACAGTATGGCATCAAGCGGATAGATATCATATCCCGAGAATTGCCTTCATCAATAAATTGGATCGGATCGGTGCGGACTTTGATTATGCGGTCAAAACCATTCGAACAAAGCTCCAACCCAATGCATACCCGATACAACTTCCCATCATATATAACGATGAATTTATCGGTCTTATTAATCTTGTAGATAAAAGTGCATACATCTATGACAAAGATGACATGGGACTAGAATTTTCAAACGTTACTCTCGAAGATGATAGAATCGATGAAGATCTGATAGAGAACGTTGCGGAGAGTAGGGCGAAACTTATAGAAAAATTAGCTGAATTCGACGAAGTGTTGCTCCAAAAATATATCGATGAAGAGGAAATTACTGATAAAGATATTGATGTTTCATTGAGAAAAGTGACACTCTCATGCGAATTTGTACCCGTCCTCTGCGGAGCTGCACTCAGGAATAAAGGCATTCAGCCGCTCATCGATGCGATTGTGAAGTATCTTCCTTCACCTATTGATGTTCCGGAGATTGTTGCCGTTGACCAGGAAACTGGTGAAGAGAGGAAGATTAAGGTCGATGAATCTTTGCCTTTCTCATCTCTTGCATTCAAGATACAGGTGAATCCCTATGTCGGAAAGCTAACGTACCTGAGAGCATATTCAGGTAACATCAATAAGGGTGATCATGTGCTGAATGTCAATACCGGGAAAAAGGAAAGGATCACCAGGATCATGCACATGCATGCAAACAAGTCGGTCAATGTTGACTGCCTATGCGCTGGTGAGATCTCTGCTGTGGCTGGTTTGAATGAAACGGTATCTGGAGACAGCATAACTGCACTACATAATCCTGTTCTTCTTGAACGTATCAATTTTGCTGATCCAGTCATGTCTGTCGCGATCGAACCGAAAACAAAAGCAGATCAAGAAAATCTGAAAGATACCCTTCCACGACTTCTCGAGGAAGATCCAACGTATATTATTTCTGAAGATAAAGATACGGGGCAGACTCTTATTTACGGAATGGGGGAACTGCATCTTGATATCCTTGTAGATAGACTCAAACGTGAATTCAAGATCAATGTCAATGTTGGTAAACCTCGTGTCAATTACAAGGAAACGATCATTAATGAAGCTCATGGAGAAGCAAGGCTTTCGAGAAATATTGGTGATCATGGGCAGTTTGCAGAAGTTAAACTTCAGATCGAGCCATGTGCTGTAGAAGCAGATGAATCAAAGAGTAAGATCTTAGTAGAAAATCGAGCTTCTGAAGAGGATATTCCAAAAGAGTATTTTCAAGCATTGAAAACTGGTGTTCTTGAAGCAGCTTTAAGCGGTCCTTTGACCGGAAACAGAATGGAGAACATCAAAGTAACTGTTACCGGTGGCTCTTATAGCCCAGTAGATTCGTCTGAGATTTCATTTAAAATTGCAGGATCGATGGCATTTTCTCAAGCACTCCAACATGCCAAATTTGCATTGATGGAGCCGATCATGGACATCACGATTATCACCCCTGAGGAGTATATGGGAAATGTTATCAATGATCTTAACAGCCGTCGAGGCAAGATCTTAGAAGTGAAAGATAAGGATTCGATAAAGATATTAAACGGTTTGGTCCCATTAAGTGAAACCTTCGGATATACAACTGCTCTTCGATCTGCATCACAGGGAAGAGCATCCTATTCAATGGAATTCAAAGAGTATGAAATGGTACCTGAAAATATTTCAAATCAAATTATAAACAAAATGCGCGGTTATTAGAATTGAGGAGATATGAATAAGATAAGAATCAAATTAAAAGCGTATGATCATTTTCTGCTGGATAAATCTGTTGTGGAGATTATCAGAAATACAAAAGGAACCGGTGCAAAAATCGTCGGTCCTATTCCACTCCCCACCAGAAGAAGAATCTACACAGTTTTGCGTTCACCCCATGTTGATAAAAAGTCTCGGGAACAGTTCGAAATGAGAATTTATAAGAGAATTATTGACATAGAAAACCCAACCCCAAAAACAACGGACGCAATTAAGAATTTGAACATACCTGCTGGCGTTCATATTGAAATTAAAACCTAATCTATAGTCAACTATAAATTTTTAGGAGAAAAAATGTTAGGCATAATTGGTAAAAAGATTGGAATGACTCGATTGTTCACTGAGAATGGTGACTCGATCCCTGTTACGCTTATTAAAGCGGGTCCTTGCACGGTTACCAGTCATAAAACCAACGAGAATGATAATTATTCTGCACTTCAACTCGGTTTTGAAGATGTTCCTGAAAAGGAACTTAATAAGCCCCAGTTGGGACATTTCAAGAAAAACGATGTATCAGCATTCAAAGTCTTGAAAGAATTCAGAGTTAGAGATGATGTAATGAAAAATTATACTCTTGGTTCGGAAGTGAAAGTGAATATTTTCAATCCACGAGATAAAATTCATGTGACTGGAATCTCAAAAGGTAAAGGTTTTTCCGGTGTGATAAAGCGTCATAACTTTCATGGTAAGAGTGCAACGCACGGAACACATGAGATTTTCCGAGGAACAGGCTCTGTTGGTATGTGTGCAACCCCTTCGCGAATTCATCGTGGAAAGAAGATGCCCGGTCAATATGGAAATGAGAATGTAACAGTTAAAAATCTCGTAGTTTATAAAATTGATGAAGAGAGAAACCTTCTTATGGTTCGTGGCGCTGTCCCGGGTCACAGAAATAGTATCGTTTTCATTCAAAAAACGAAGTAAAGGTTTGTTATGGAAGCAATAAAGTATTCAAAAACAGGTGAAGAAATCGGAAAAGTTACTTTACCAGAAGAGCTTTTTGGCATTGAAGTCAATAAGTCGGTTCTCCATGAAGTGGTTACTGCTCTCATGCAGAATCAGCGTCAGGGTACGGCATGTGTCAAAGGACGATCTGAAGTAAAAGGTTCCACAAGAAAACTCTATCGTCAAAAAGGAACCGGTCGTGCAAGAGCCGGGAGTGCTAAAAGCCCTGTACGAGTAGGTGGCGGCGTGGCTTTCGGACCGAGACCAAAAGATTGGACTGTAACTATTCCTAAGAAGAAAAAACGTATTGCATTGAAGTCGGCTCTCAGCAGCAGAAAAGAGAATGTTGCAATTATCGAGGATATCGTAATGGAGAAGCCAAGCACTAAGACTGCACAGGATATACTGAATGCAACAAAGATCGAATTTAAGCGTTGCTTATTTGTGATGGTGGATAATGAATTAAATCTGGTTCGTTCGCTTCAAAATATTAAGAATGTTTCCAGTATCAGAGCTGAGGACCTGAATGCGTTTGAGATCATTCATGCAAGCAATATGATCATCACTGAAAAGGCATTAGAGAAGATGGAAGAGGTGTTCAAATGAGTAAGGATGCACGAGAAATAATTATTCATCCCATGATCACTGAAAAGGGAACACATATTCAGGAAGAAGCAGGCGGTTACCTTTTCAAGGTTCGTATCGATGCAAATAAGATCGAGATCAAGAAAGCAGTCGAAGAGATTTTCAAGGTTCATGTTCGCAAGGTGAACACCATAACAAATAAGGGTAAACCCAAGAATTTGGGACGCTATCAAGGTAGAAGATCTGACTGGAAAAAAGCAATCGTATATCTTGCTAAAGGTGAATCTATAAGCGAATTTGAAGTGATGCAGTAAAAAATGTTTAGTACTTCTTATTTTAATTGACATAAAATATTAACTGTTAGGTTTTTAACACCTATCCCAAAAATGGAGTAGTAATTCATGGCATTAAAGAAATATAAGGCTATTACACCCGCTAGACGGTATTATACGGGTTACTCCTTTGAAGAGATTACAAAGGAAAAACCCGAAAAGTCTCTGCTTGAACCAGCAAAAAGAAATGCTGGAAGAAACAACCAGGGAAGGATAACAATCCGTCATCGTGGGGGTGGTCATAAACGTTTTTATAGAATTATAGATTTTAAGAGACATGATAAGCAAGGAATCGTAGCTCGGGTTCACTCGATCGAGTATGATCCGAATCGTTCCGCCCGTATTGCATTATTACACTATGTTGATGGCGAAAAGCGCTACATCATTGCACCAGATAAATTAAAGGTAAATGATGTTATCATGCTCGGAGAAAATGTAGAGATCAAACCTGGTAACGCTCTTCCAATAAGGAAGATACCAATCGGTACAATGATCCATAATATTGAATTTAAGCCCGGTCGTGGTGCACAAATCGCCAGAAGTGCAGGTGTTAATGCAGAAGTCGTTGCAAAAGAAGGTAATTACGTTCATGTGAAGATGCCTTCCGGAACAATTCAGCTTCTCCGAGCAGACTGCTATGCAACTGTTGGTCAAGTCAGTAATATTGATCATTCCAAAATTTCATATGGAAAAGCAGGTAGAAAACGCTGGCTTGGACGTCGCCCTCGCGTACGAGGTGTTGCTATGAATCCTGTTGATCATCCAATGGGTGGTGGTGAAGGTAAATCATCTGGTGGTCGTCATCCTGTTTCTCCGTGGGGTACTCCCGCAAAGGGATTCAAAACCAGAAAGAAAAAGAAATATTCTGATCCCTACGTGATTAAGAAGAAACGTAAATAAGCGGAGGATTTTTAATGGCAAGGTCAGTCAAAAAAGGACCCTTTTACGATGAGCATTTGATGCTAAAAGTAGAAAAGTTGAATGAACAGAATAAAAAACAGGTCATCAAAACCTGGTCCCGTCGCTCTACGGTCATGCCCGAATTTGTCGGTCATACATTTGCAGTTCATAACGGCAAGAAGTTCGTACCTGTATTTGTAACTGAAGCAATGGTTGGGCATAAACTCGGTGAGTTCTCTCCCACAAGAACGTTCCGTGGGCATAAGGACAAGAAGGAAAAACTTGCAAGGAAACGTGGTTAATATGGAAGCGAGTGCAAAGATAAAAAACCAAAGAGGTTCAGCTCGTAAAGTACGTCTTGTTGCTGATTTGATAAGAAATAAAAAGGTCGATGAAGCACGGGATATCCTGAACTTCTCAAAAAAACGCGCAGCACGCAGTATCCTGAAAATCCTCGACTCTGCAGTTGCAAATGCTGCAAATAAATCAGGAAAAGTAGAAATTGATAAATTATTTATAAACAAGATCACCGTGGATGAGGGCATCACCATGAAACGCTGGCGTTCTCGTGCAATGGGTCGAGCAGATATGATATCAAAAAGAACTCATCATATTGCTCTGTCCGTAACCGATGAAATGGAATCGTAGGAGGCACATTGGGTCAAAAAACTAATCCCATCGGTTTTCGTTTAGGCTTTAATAAAGACTGGGAATCCGTTTGGTTCGCAAATACCCGAAAAGAATATATCGAAACATTTTATGAAGATATGCGCATTAAAGATTATTTGAGTAAAAGATTATCTGATGCTATGATCTCAAAAATTGAAATATATCGTAAAAGTGATAAATTAACTGTGGTTATCCATACAGCTAGACCTGGTATTGTTATTGGAAGAAAAGGTGCTGAGATCGAAAAAGTAAAACAAGAGCTCATTACATTTCTTAATATGAATACACAGGATGATTATGCGAAGTTGGCAATCGACGTTCAGGAAGTAAAAAAACCCGAGCTCGATGCACGTCTTGTCGGTATGGACATCGCTCGTCAGATTGAAAATAGAATTTCCTATCGTAGAGCAATGAAAAGAGCTATCGAACGTACAATGGCAGCTGGTGCGGAAGGCATCAAGATCAAAGCCAGCGGACGTCTTCATGGTGCTGAAATTGCTCGTAGTGAAGAATATAAAGATGGTCGAACACCCCTCCACACACTTCGTTCTGATATTGATTATGCAGTCTCAGAAGCTCATACCCGTTACGGTATCATTGGTATCAAAGTGTGGATCTGCAGGGGAGAACTGATGCAAAAAGAGCATCAGCAATCATAGTAAGGTACTTGATATATGTTACAGCCAAAGAAAGTTAAACATCGTAAACAGCAACGCGGAAAAAGACGCGGAAAAGCATTTGCAGGTTCTTCGCTTGATTTTGGACAGTACGGTCTCGTAACACTCGGAAACGGATGGATAACTGCACGCCAGATCGAAGCTGCTCGTATTGCGATTACCCACTATATGAAAAGAGTGGGAAAGGTCTGGATCAGGATATTCCCGGACAAGCCAATCACCCTTAAACCTGCTGAAACACGTATGGGAAAAGGAAAAGGTGCTCCGGAATATTGGGTTGCAGTTGTTAAAGCTGGAAGAGTGCTTTTTGAAATTGAAGGTGTCGATGAGCAGATTGCAAAGAGAGCACTTGAACTCGGCGGACATAAACTTCCTGTTAGAACTAAATTCATAACTCGTGATGAGGTGAGAGGTTAATATGCTGAAACCAAATGAAATCAGAGAAATGAACTTGACTGAACTCGAAATGAAAGAGCGTGACCTCCAGGAAGAATATTTCAATCTTCGTTTTCAAAAAGTGACGAACAGATTGGAAAATCCCTGGAAGCTTCACGAAGTGCGAAAAGATATTGCTCGAGTCAAAACGATCATCCGTGAAAAGCAACAACAAGAGAAAAAGGCAGAGTAGTAGGTCTCAATGGATAAGGAAAAAGTTTCAACTCGTCATAAACCGACACGTATCGGTGTTGTCGTGAGTGATAAAATGGATAAAACCCTTGTAGTGAAGGTTGAAAGAAAATTTCAGCATCCACTCTATGGAAAATATATTAGAAAACATAAGAATTTTCATGTGCACGATGAGAAGAACGAAGCTCATACGGGTGATACAGTAAAGATCGAAGAATTTCAGCCCGTAAGTAAGACAAAACGTTGGAAACTCATCGAGATCATTGAAAAAAGTAAGTAGGATATTAGGGAGTTCCAATGATACAGCAGGAGACTGTTCTTAAAGTTGCAGATAATTCCGGTGCAAAAGTTGTGAAATGTATAAAAGTATTAGGTGGTTCTCGCCGCCGTTATGCTGGACTTGGTGATGTTATTACCCTTTCTGTAAAATCTGCCATCCCTCACAGTGATGTGAAAAAAGGCAGTATTCATAGGGGAGTGATCGTGCGTACAAAGAATGCTGTCCGCCGTTCAGATGGTTCCTATATTCGCTTTGGTGATAATGCAGTTGTGCTCATTAATGAAATCATGGAACCAAAAGGAACACGTATTTTTGGTCCGGTTGCACGTGAATTAAGAGAAAAGAAATTCATGAAGATACTTTCTCTTGCCCCAGAGGTTGTGTAGGAGTCTCATATGAGAATTAAAAAAGATGATAAAGTAAGAGTCATTTCAGGTGAATATAAAGGTGTTGAAGGTGTTGTGCTTAAGTCTTTTCCTGAAAAGAATAAGGTTATTGTTGAAAAAGTGAACTTTATTAAAAAGCACCAACGTCCAACCCAGCAGAATCCTTCTGGTGGTGTTATTGAAATGGAAGCACCGATCAGTGTGTCTAATGTTCAATTTATATGCCCGAAATGCGGAAAACCTTCAAAACCCAGAATGAAAATTTTGGAAGATAAAAGTAGAATTCGTTACTGCACCAGATGCGGTGATATGGTCTAACGAGGAACAATGAGTAGATTACAAGATAAATTCAAAAAGGATATCATACCTGAGCTCGAGAAAAAACTTGAACAGGCAAATGTGATGGATGTCCCGAAACTGAAAAAGGTGACAGTAAATATTGGTGTTGGCGAAGCAACAGAAAACAGAGCCTCACTCGATAATGCACGTAAAGAAATCGAAACGATCACAGGTCAGCATGCAGTGATAACACATGCAAAAAAGTCGATCTCGAATTTCAAACTGCGAAAAGGAATGCCTATCGGAGCAATGACCACGCTTCGCGGTGAGAAAATGTATGAGTTCGTTGATAAACTCATCAGTATTGTGCTTCCACGAATTCGTGACTTCAATGGAATCTCTCCTCACGGATTTGACGGACGCGGTAATTATACATTGGGTGTCAAAGAGCAGATCGTTTTCCCTGAGATCGATTATGATAAAGTAGATAAAGTTCGTGGTTTGAACATCACTTTTGTGACATCAGCAAAAACTGATGAAGAGGGTTTTGCACTTCTTAAAGCTCTTGGCATGCCCTTTGCTCAGAAATAAAACTATTAAGGAAAATATATGGCACGTAAAGCGTTGATTGTTAAATCGAAAAGAGAAAAAAAATTCAAAGTTCGAGATTATAATAGATGTGAGCTGTGTGGAAGACCTCGCGCCTATCTGCGAGACTTCGGAATTTGTAGATTATGCTTCAGAAAGCTAGCTTTGGAAGGTAAGATTCCAGGCGTTAAAAAAGCGAGCTGGTAATCGGAGGATCTATGGCAAATTTTGACCCAATCGCACAAATGCTTACTGTTATTCGCAATGGAATCCAGGCGAAGAAAAATGCTGTTGTTATCGATTCTTCTAATTTAAAAAAGAATATTGTTCGCATTCTTCATGAGGAGAATTTCATATCCAAATATGTCATTCTTGAACCATCAGAAGAAGAGAATCGAAAATTCGAACAGATCAAGATCTATCTTCGTTATGTGAACGATCTGGAATCTGTTATCAAGGGCTTGGAAAAAGTCAGTAAACCAGGTAAACGAGTTTACGTTGATTCAAAAAATATTCCTGTTGTGTTCAATCATATCGGTATTGCAATCCTTTCCACCAATAAAGGCGTTCTCATAGATAGAGATGCCAGGAAATATAATGTTGGTGGTGAGTATATCTGTAAAATTTGGTAAAGGGGTATTCAATGTCCAGAATAGGAAAAGAACCGATAGTCATTCCTGAAAACGTAAAAGTTGATATCAAAGGTCAGCATGTAAAAGTAACAGGTCCGCTTGGAGCTCTTGAGCGAGATCTGAACGCTGGAATCACTATTAAGATAAAAGATAATACAGCTGTAATTGAAAGAAAAGATGATGAAAAGCAGACGAAGAGCCTTCACGGATTGAACCGATCATTAGTAGCAAACATGGTAGAAGGTGTGTCTAACGGCTATTTAAGAAAACTCATGATCGTTGGAACCGGTTATAAAGCAGAGATCAACGGTAAATGGCTTGTGCTTAGCCTGGGCTTTTCTCATGATGTGTATTTTGAAATCCCGAAAGATGTGAAAGTGGAAATCGAGAAGATCGGTCGTGCAGAAGCAAGCACTATTCCCGGTCTGCAGGCGATCATCGACTTTCGTAGTCATAATAAAGAAATGCTTGGTGCTGTCTGTGCTGCTATTCGTGATATAAAACCCCCTGAATCTTACAAAGGAAAAGGTGTCCGTTATGCTGATGAGCATATCCATATCAAACCCGGTAAGGTTGCTGGTGGGGCAGGCGCATAAGGAGCAGGTATGTTGAAGAAAAAAGTAAAGAAAAATATATTATTAAGAAATCGCCGCAAAGTTGCTATCCGCAATAAGATAACTGGTACTGCAGATCGACCTAGAATCACTGTTTATAAAAGTTTAAAGAATATATACGCACAGCTTATAGACGATGACAAAGGTATCACGATTTGCGCAGCTTCGAGCTTGAGCCCCGAATTCAAGGAACAAGTAAAAGCTGAAATGAAGCCGGTTGAAAAAGCAGCACTCATTGGTGAGATCTTTGCAAAGAAATGTCTTGAAAAGAAGATCAAAAAAGTTAGTTTTGATAGAAATGGTTTCAAGTACCATGGTCGTGTAAAAGCCCTTGCAGAAGGTGCTCGAAAAGCCGGTCTGGAATTTTAGGAGTGTTGTAATGGAAGATCGAAGAGAACGTAATGAAGATGAATTAATATACGAACAGGTCGTTGATACCAATCGTGTAGCCAAAGTTATCAAAGGTGGAAGACACTTCAGCTTTAATGCAACTGTTGTTGTTGGTGATAAGAACGGTAAGGTCGGTGTTGGTATGGGAAAAGCTAATGAAGTTATCCCCGCGATCAACAAAGCCAAGGATAAAGCAAAAAAATCACTTTTTGGATTCCCAATCCGTAACGGTACGATTCCTCACATGATCGTTGGTAAATTCAGAGGTAGTAAAGTCCTCCTCAAACCGGCAGCACCCGGTACAGGCGTTATTGCAGGTGGACCCGTACGTGCAATTCTTGAAGCAGCCGGTGTGGAAAACGTGCTGACAAAATCTCTTGGTTCAAGCACAAAGCACAACATGGTAAAAGCAACAGTGATCGCACTCAAAGCTCTCAGATCACATGAAGAAGTTGCAAAGCTTCGCGGTAAAACAGTTGCTGAGCTGGTATCATAAATAAAGGTTTATTGAGACATGAAACTTAAAATAACGTTAGTAAAAAGTCCGATCGGGCAAAAACCCGGTATACGAAAAACTGTCGAAGCATTAGGTCTTCGAAAGCTTCATCATTCTGTTGTCCAGAAAGATACTGATCCTGTAAAAGGAATGATCAGAACTGTTGCACATTTAGTGGACGTTGAAGAAATCAAAGGAAGAGGTTCGAAATGAAGTTAAATGAATTAAAACCTCCCCGAAATTCACGAAAAAGAAAAACAAGACTTGGAAAAGGTGACGGCTCAGGAACCGGTAAAACAAGTGGACGCGGTATGAATGGACAGAAGTGCAGAAGCGGTGCCAGCATTCCGAACTGGTTTGAAGGTGGTCAAATGCCCATCCATCGCAGACTGCCCATGAAAGGTTTCAATAATAGTAAATTTTCCAAGAAATATAGAATCGTTTCCTTGAATGCTCTTGCAGAAATCGAAGAAAGCATCATCGACATTGAACTTATGGAAAAACTCGGTCTTATCGACAAACAAAATCATAGTGTTCAAATGGTTAAGGTGTTAGCGAACAAGGAAAATAAATTTGATAAAAAGAAAGTAATCAAAGCCAACAGTTTTAGCAGATCAGCAATCGAAATCATTGAGAAAGTTGGCGGAAAAGCAGAGGTTGTATAGTGCTGAAATCACTATTTAACGTCTTTAAAGTACCCGAACTCAAGAAGAAAGTTCTTTTCACGCTTGGTATTCTTATTGTTTATCGTCTTGGAAGCCATATACCCACTCCCGGTATCAATACAGTTGCACTTGGTGAATTCTTTGCAACGCAAGGGAATACACTCTTTGGTATGATGGATCTTTTTGTGGGTGGTAACCTGAGTAAGGCAACGATTTTTGCTTTGGGTATCATGCCATACATTACTGCTTCCATTGTGATGCAGCTTCTTGGCGGTGTGATCCCTTATTTTGAAAAACTCAAAAAAGAGGGTCCCGAAGGACAGAAAAAGATCACTCAATACACTCGTTATGGAACAGTTATTATTGGTGTCTTTAATGCATTCTGGATTACAACTTTCCTTGAGAGCATTACAACTCCTTCCGGTATTGCAGCAGTACCATTCCCGGGACTTGGTTTTAAGTTTGTAACCATTCTCACTCTAGTTACCGGTACGATCTTCATTATGTGGCTCGGTGAACAGATAACAGAAAAAGGTATCGGTAATGGTATCTCGCTCATCATCTTTATCGGTATCATAGCTCGTTATCCAAATGGATTCATTAATATGTTCAAGATGGTTGCAACAGGCAACATGAGCATTCTTCTTGCAATTGTGGTTATTGTATTCATGGTTCTGATAACTGCTGCAGTAATTCTTATCACAGAGGCAACGAGAAAGATACCAGTTCAATATGCAAAACGTGTTATAGGCAGGAAAATCTATGGCGGACAGGCAACGCATATTCCTTTGAAGGTTAACTCCGCTGGTGTTATTCCAATTATTTTTGCGCAGTCAGTTCTTATGTTCCCTCAAACAATTGCCACGTTCTTTAAAGATAGTGATTTCATGCACAATCTTGCAAACTGGCTTTCTCCTGGAGCATTTCTTCACACGTTCCTCTACGTGATCATGATTGTGTTCTTTGCGTATTTCTATACTGCTATTGTGCTCAATCCAACAGAGATTGCTGAAAATATGAAAAAATACGGTGGTTTCATCCCCGGACGTAAACCCGGAAAGCGAACTGCCGAATATATAAATAGTGTTATTGTTCGTATCACTTTGCCCGGTGCAATTTTCTTTGCTTTCATCGCTGTTATACCGACATTCCTGATTCAATGGGCGCGTCTGCCGTTCTATTTCGGTGGAACCGGTTTGATTATTATTGTCGGTGTGGCGCTTGATACACTCAAGCAAATTGAATCTCACCTCGTTATGCGTCATTATGACGGTTTTATGAAAAAAGGTAAATTGCGAGGAAGATCAAGGTGATCGACGAAAAAAAACGCATAGTTGTGTTATTAGGTCCTCCCGGAGCAGGGAAGGGTACCCAGGCAGCATATATCAAAGAAAAGTATGCAATTCCTCATATCTCGACCGGTGAAATACTGAGAGAGAACATCAAAAATGGAACAACTCTTGGAATAGAAGCAGATAAGTATATGCATAAAGGTGAGCTTGTTCCCGATGATCTCGTTTTCGAAATGCTGAAAGACAGGGTGAGTCAGCCGGATTGTGCTGAAGGTGCTTTATTTGACGGTTTTCCAAGAAATCAGGATCAGGCAGACATGTTCTTTGATTTGCGGTATATTTCTAAACAATCAGTTGTTTGTGCAATTCTTATAGATATTCCTGATGCAGAAGTAATAAAGAGATTATCAAACAGACGCGCTTGCCCGAAATGCAAAAGCATCTATAATCTTATTCATAAAGTGCCTGAGAAAAAAATTGGTGATACCTACCTGTGTGACAAGTGCGGCGCAGAACTGATTATTCGTGATGATGATAAAGTCGAGACTATTCAGAACAGATTGAAGGTCTTTCATAACACTGCCGTTCCTCTAATTACCTATTTCGAGAAGAAAAATGTTCTTCATAAAGTAAATGGTGTAACTTCCCCGGACGAGATTTTCAAGCAGATCGAGGGTATTCTCGATAACGTATGATCACGATCAAGAATGCCAGGGAGATCCAGTTCATGAGGAAGAGCAATGCTCTCGTTGCCCTTATCCTGGATGAGATCCATGATATGATCAAACCAGGTGTTATTGCTTTTGATCTGAATGCTAAAGCAGAAGAGATCATCAGAGATCACAAGGCTGAATCTGCATTTAAAGGGTATGTTATGGATGATCTCGATCCTTATAAATATGCAATTTGTGCTTCTGTAAATGATGAAATCGTGCATGGGTATTCTACCAAAGATAAAATTTTAAAAGACGGTGATATAATTGGTATAGATGTGGGCGTGAAGATGAATGGATTCTGTGGTGATGCAGCCCGTACATTTGTTGTCGGTTCCATTACCAAGAATGTTCGGTTTCTTCTCGATTGTACAAAGAAAGCTCTCAATAATGCAATAATGCAGTGTAGACCAGGAAACAGAATTGGTGACATCTCTGCATCTATTGAAGAGACTGCACTTGAAAATGGACTGCACGTTGCAGATTGGCTTACTGGGCACGGAATCGGGAGAACGCTTCATGAAGATCCCATGATTCCGAATGTCGGTAAAAAGGGAACAGGACCTATACTCAAACCGGGCATGACGCTCTCGATCGAGCCGATGTTCAATATTGGAACGTCAAAAACTGTAGAAAAAGAATGGGTTTTTTACACGATGGATGGTTCACCATCAGCGCATTTTGAAAACACCATTCTCATCACAGAGAATGAACCAGAGATTTTAACGAAAACAAGGAGCTCATAAGTGGCTAAAGACGGACTCATAGAAGTAGACGGTACAGTCGTTGAAGCGCTTCCCGGTACGAAATTTATCGTGGAACTGGAAAATGGTCATAAAGTACATGCTCATATTTCCGGTAAGATGAGAATGCATTATATACGCATTCTTGTGGGAGATAAGGTGAAGATGGAACTCTCTCCTTATGATCTCAACAAAGGTCGTATCGTTTATCGTTATAAATAAAATAAAGGATTTTTAAATGAAAGTTCGAGCATCAGTTAAAAAACTTTGTAAAGATTGCAAAATTGTTAAGCGCAAAGGGCGCATATATGTGATTTGTTCATCAAATCCAAAACATAAACAGAGACAAGGTTAACAAGGAGGCACTTTGGCACGTATAGCAGGTGTTGATTTACCGAATGAGAAGCGCATTGAAATAGGCTTAACTTACATCTTTGGCATAGGTCGTTCAACCTCGCAAGAGATTCTGGAAAAAGCTGGTATTGATATGAATACAAAAGTAAAAGATCTTACTGACCAGGATATCATTACGCTCCGTGATATCATCAGAGATCATTATGTGATCGAAGGTGACTTGCGTAAAGAGAGAACCATGAATATCAAACGTCTGATGGAAATTGGATGTTATCGTGGTTTACGTCACAGAGTAGGTCTTCCAGTTCGAGGACAGAGCACTCACTCAAATGCCCGAACACGTAAGGGCCCGAGAAGCAGTCGAGTCGGCAGGAAGTAGCAGGAGAAAAGATGGCAGTAAAAGGTAAACAGAAAAAAGTAGTTAGAAAAAAGAAAGTCCGTCTGCAGGAAACTGACGGCGTGGCTCATATTCAGGCAACATTCAATAATACGATCATTACGATTACCGACAGAAAAGGTAATGTGATCGCCTGGTCAAGTTGTGGTAAAAATGGATTTAAGAATTCAAAGAAAAGTACATCCTATGCAGCGCAGCAGACAGCAAAAGATATTGCCGCCACAGTTTTGAATATGGGCTTGAGAAATATACATGTTCGAGTAAGTGGACCCGGTTCTGGAAGAGATTCTGCAGTTCGTTCACTTCAAGCAGAAGGTTTGAATGTGTTGTCTATTCTTGATACGACTCCCATCCCTCATAATGGTTGCCGTCCACCTAAACGAAGAAGAATTTAAGAGGATATATAATGGCTAGATATTTAGGCTCGAAATGTAAATTATGCAGAAGAGAAGGCGTGAAACTCTTTCTTAAAGGTGCTCGATGCTTCACCCAGAAATGCAGTATTGAACGCAGAAATACTCCTCCCGGTGAAAGTAGGAGAAAATATCGTGGAAAACTTAGTGATTATGCTATTCACCTGAGAGAGAAGCAAAAAGCAAAAAGAACATACGGTCTTCTCGAGAGACAATTTAAAAATTATTTTAAGAAAGCATCAAAGATGCAGGGCGTGACAGGCGAAAACCTGTTAAGGCTTCTCGAAACACGCCTGGATAATGTTCTCTATAGAATGAGTTTTGCAACATCCCGAAATGCAGCACGACAGCTCGTAAACCACGGTCATGTACTGGTTGACGGCAAAAGAGTTGATATTCCTTCATTTCTCGTTGCACCTGGACAGAAGATCGAGATAAGAAATAATAGCAGACAAATGCCCAATATCCATGAAGCAATGCAAGCACATAAGAGCTTAGACCAGTTTACATGGCTTGAAGTACATCCTGAAGAATTCTCAGGTTATGTCAAAGCTATGCCGACAGCTGAGCAGCTTCCTCAGGATATTGATCATAGATTGATTATTGAGTTCTACTCTAAATAATACAGAGGAGTACACATGGTTGATTTAGAACCAATCCAACTGCCTACATATATAAAAAAAGACGAAAAGACCTATTCGAATACCTATGGCAAATTCACCATTGGTCCCTTCGAGCAAGGATTTGGCACAACGATCGCGAATTCCTTTCGCCGTGTGCTCTTATCCTCAATACAGGGCGGTGCAGTACGCTTTGTGAAGGTTCATGGACTTCAGCACCAATATGCAGCTATTCCAGGTGCCCGTGAAGATTATATCGAACTCATTCTTAATCTAAAGAATCTTGTCCTTAAAATAAATAGCAATGCAGAACAGAAGCTGGAACTCTCAATAAAAGGCCCCGGCAAAATAACTGCTGGGCAGATTACGGTACCCAAAGATGTGGAGATTATCAATAAAGACTTGTATCTTTTGGAACTGGTCGAAGATGTGGATTTCCATATGGAACTTTGGGCAAACAACGGTATCGGTTATGTCCGTGAAAACGAGCATGATACATCCGAAACACAGATTGGGGTCATTCCTATCGACTCCATCTATTCTCCAATCAGAAAAGTAAATTTCACGATTGGCAGAGAACGTGTAGACGAGAAGATCGATTATGATAAGATCATTCTCGAAATGTGGACTGACGGAAGTATCGTACCTGAGGATGCGCTGAGTTTATCAGCAAAAATTCTGAAAGATTGTTTCCAGGCAATTATCCAGTTCAAAGAAGAACCCAAATATATCAAGAGAGAGAAGATCGATCCTGAACTGAAGAACCTTCAAAAGCTCATGAAGATGAAGGTTACAGAACTCGAATTAAGTGTGCGTTGCAGCAACTGCCTTGCAGCTTCGAAGATCGAATACGTAAAGGAACTGGTAGCAAAAACCGAAAACCAGCTTCTCCGCTTACGTAATTTCGGAAAGAAATCTCTTGACGAGGTAAAGACTGTTCTCGATCGTTATGGATTGAAACTTGGTATGGACATAGAGAAAATTGACGACCAACTTGAAACTCTCAAAAAAATTGAGGAACAAAAATGAGACATCACAGAAAAGGTACAACATCATTTGGAAGACTTTTAGGGCAAAAGAAAGCTCTTTTGAATAATCTTGTTAAATCACTCTTGGAAAATGAGAGAATCGAAACAACTCATGTGCGTGCAAAAGAGACAGGACGCCTTGCTGAAAAGCTTATCACATATGGTAAGAAGGACACTGTTCATTCACGCAGACAAGCATATAAAATTTTAAAAGACAGAGATCTGGTAAAGAAACTTTTTGATGAGATCGCACCACAATTCAAAAACAGGAATGGTGGATATACCCGTGTCATTAAAACAGGTTTTCGTATTGGTGATGCAGCTCCAACAGCAATTGTCGAATTTGTCGAAGAAGAAGTCGCAACCAAAAAGAAGAAGAAATCAAAAGTTGAAAAACCAAAGACTGCAAAGAAACCTGTAGATAAGAAAAAAGAAGAAAAACCAGCAGAAAAAGTAGTACCCGAAACGAAAGAAGAAGTTGAAGAAGTAGCAGAAGAAGTCGTTGTCGAACCTGAAGAAGAGAAAGTACCTGAGACCGTTGAACCTGAAATCGAAGAAGATCAGGAAGATCTCGAAGAGGCGAAAGAAGAAGTGGAAGAAGCCTTGAATGAGGAAGTTACAGAAGATGAACCTGTAGAAACTGAAGAAGAAGTTGCAGAAGAAAAAGTTGAAGAAGAAGAGAAAGTTGAACCCGAGCCAGAGAAGAAAGAAGAACCTCAGAAAGAAGAAAAATCAGAAGAAGTAGTTGACAAAGAAAAATCTAAATGATTAATTTTACATAAAGTTTTCCCCCTAAAGCGGTAGCTATATCGCTTTAAAGACCTCCTCAGCCCAGGTGGCCTCCCCTCTGCCTGGGCTGTTTGCTATGGAAAAATTTGAGTAAGAAAATGATTTAGGAGTAACCATGAAAGGTAAATGGATTTGCCCGAAATGTAAAAATGACGAATTTGAAACAGACCAGTTCCAGGCAACTGGTGGCACATTCACAAAACTCTTCAACGTCCAGAGTAAACGATTCACAACGATAACCTGCACAAAATGTAAATATACAGAGATCTATAAAGCTTCAACGAATGACCTTCTGAATATTTTGGACTTCTTCACGAATTAGAATTTCGATTAGAGAAAAACTATCTAAAACGATTATCATGATTTCCAAAGGATAAACCTTCGGAAATTACATTTAAGGGTTAGACAGGTTTATCCCGTCATTTGTGATTTGATATTTAAATCGGATTTTTCGTTTATATCAGATCAACTCAGGCAGCTGACCCTACATTATTGAAACTTTTCAGCTTCCTTTAAAACACCGAACTGCAAACCACGATCACTAACAAATATTTTATTAACGCGTAAGTATGTAAATATGTTCTCCAATATGATCGTTCCTGATAACAATACATCCGATCTATGCGGATCAAAGGGAATGAGTTTCTCAATTTCAGTATAAGATAAGCGCTGCCATAATGATTTGAAATATTCAATATCCTGCAATGTGAGGATCTGCTTATGCACTTTTTCGGGATCCCAAATCTTCAATCCATGTTTTACTGCAACAAGATTCGTAACCGTTCCGCCAACACCTACTACCTTATAATCTTCAGGAAGATGTTGTGCTACTTTCGATTCCTGTAAGATCTTCTTACAAAAACAAGATTTATCATGATTAGTTTCAAAATCATTGTTGAGTCTGCGGACACCCATTTTCGTGCTGATGGAATAATCAAGTTTTCCTTGTTGCACCACCAAAAACTCAGTACTCCCACCGCCAATATCAAAAATAATCAGGTTTTCGTATTCAGAAAAATCATTCTTATTTGCTAGATAGATGTAATAGACTTCCTGTTCCTCTGATAAAATATGATAGGGTAAATCAAACTCATTTTTCAGCCAATCTGATAGATCTGAAATATTATTAGCTTCCCTTGATGCTGATGTACCGGTGATGATGATCTTTTGTACATTATATTCCTGAGATGTAGCTATAAAATTTATCAGAATTGCTTTAGCTCGTTCAATTCCATCCTGAGTCAACATTCCATTTTTCATCCCTTTTCCAAGTGATGAAGTCTGTGCATCTCTATGAAGGACTGATATGTTATCTTTATGTTTTTCCGCGATCAAGAGAAGGATTGAATTCGTTCCAACATCGATGATCGAATAGATTTTTCCCATCTAGATTATATGAGATTTGAGATTTCCCTTGAAAGTTCAGATATAATTCTATCTTCTGGAATTTTCCTGACGATCTCTCCCTTTTTAAAAAGAACTGCCTGACCTCTTCCGCCGGCAATACCGATATCTGCTTCCTTAGCTTCACCCGGTCCATTCACCACACAACCCATGATCGCAATAGAAATATTCTTTTCGATCTTCATTTTTCGTACTTCAGCTTCAACTTGTTTCGCAATTGGAATGATGTCGATCTCTGTTCTTCCGCAGGTAGGGCACACAATGATGTGTGGTCCTTTTCTGAGATCGAGTGCACGAAGAATCTCGACACCAACCTTTACCTCTTCCACTGGTTCTTCTGCCAGCGATACACGTATCGTATCACCGATTCCTTCAGAAAGAAGTGTTCCGATGCCAATCGAGGATCGAATGGTGCCTGAGAAGGCTGTGCCGGCTTCTGTAACTCCTACATGCAGAGGAAAGTTGAATGCTTTGCTGATTTTTCTGTAGGATTCGATCGTAAGCGGTACTGACGAAGCCTTTAATGAAAGTTTTATATCATAAAATTTCTGCGACTCGAAAAATTGCACATGACGCATCGCACTTTCAACCAAAGCATCAGAGGTAACTCCAAGTTTCTTTTTGATGTCCTTTTCAAGTGAACCGGCATTCACACCAATTCGTATCGGAATGCATGCCTGTTTTGCTGCATCGATGATAAGTTTTACCCTATCGTTACTTCCAATATTACCGGGATTGATGCGAATGCAATGCACACCTTTTTCAATTGCCTGGATCGCCAACTCATGATTGAAATGTATATCCCCGATAACTGGTATCGGTGACCGATCTAAAATGGTCGGAAGTGCTTCGACTGTTTTCTCATCCGGAATTGCTACCCGAATAATATCGCAACCATGTGCTGCGCAGGCATAGATCTGTTCGAGTGTTTTGTCTGGATCACGGGTGTCGGTATTGGTCATGGACTGCACAGAGATGGGTGCATCACCACCGACCTTAACATTACCAACCGCTATTAGCCTTGTTTTTCTTCGTAGCATCATGCGTTCTTTTTCTCGAAATCCAATAAACCTTGCTTAATATCGATCCCTCCGCCAAAACCCCCAAGGTCACCATCAGAACGAACCACACGGTGGCAAGGAATGATTATGGGAATTGGATTTACATGATTAGCGTTTCCCACAGCCCTCGAAGATTTTGGATGTCCGATCCCTTCTGCAACCTGCTGATATGTACGGGTTTCGGCATAGGGAATCCGCTGGAGATATTCCCAAACTTTTGTCTGAAAAGGGGTTCCTACAAGAACAAGCGGCAGATTAAAGGCTTTTCTCTTTCCTGAAAAAAATTCTTTGAGTTGATCGACATACTGGTTTTTATTCGAATGCTCAAAAACTACATCCCCATCCTTTGCATCGAACTGGATCGTATGTAATCCTTCTTCAGAAAAAGTAAGAAGAAGGTTCCCGAAATCTGTTTTAATAAAACTCTGTTTAAATTTCATGATTTACCTACTGAGTATTATATATAAGTTTGTCAATCTTTGCTCAACTCCCAAATGAGTGCATTGCCTTTTCTGCGCTTTCGTATCAATCCGATCTCAGATTCCAGCTGTGCAACCCAGGTTGGACATGGTGTTTTGTAGGGCAATGTTTCCAAATCTTTCAGCTCCTTCCACGTCAAACCTTCGGGATGCTGGATCAATGCTGTTCTTATAGTTGTTTTAAATTCTTCAAACCGCATATATTATTTTAATACTTATTATTATAAGATTCTGAAATCTTGAGATGATCGTGTTTGCGAAGTTCGGGAAGTACAAGTATGAATCCAAGAAATGAAAGGCCTGTGATTACAGCGCAGAATATGAAGAATAGGTGAAAATGACTCGTCCCGATGATAGCAGCTCCGATAATAGGTCCAAGAAAGAAACCGCCATCAACCATTTCGGTTCCAAAATTCTGGTTCAACGACTGAAGTCTTGGTTTTGAGATACGGAACAGAACTGCATGAAGTACTGGATGGGCAACACCCCAGCAAAATCCGCATATCGGTGCCATTGCATAGAAGAACACGGGTCCCTTCGTAACAGCAAGCCCAGCGTACGCAAGTACCAGAATAGCCAACGATCCGGCGATCAGTATTGACGCCTTGAATCTATCCATAAATTGACCACCAACCAGACGCACAAGGATCATCATAACGATCGCAATAGTGAAGAAAAGTCCCGGATTCTCAACATCGATATGTGCACCGAATTGTGCGCAATACATAAACGATGCGGCAATGCATACAAACAGTACAAGGATGATAGCAAGGACGACAAGTATTTTTGGTTGGGAAAGATCTTTGAAATATTCTTTATGAGAGATGTGCTTTTCCTTGATTTTCAACTCATTTCCCTGTGCATCTTTTGGATGGATCAATAGTAGTAACGGATAAATAACAAGCATAAGCACTCCGGTGGCAGCAAGCACTTTGTCAAATCCACCGAGAAGCTTGGTGAGAGGATCGAGTAAGGGTGGAACAATTGCCATAGGAAGCAGCATACTTGCTGAAGTGAAGCTGAAAGCTAGGCTCGCTTTCTTGGGTGGGATGAACGCCACAATAAGCGCCATCTTGGACGCTGCCATGCAAACATAAGCTGCACCATGAACAAACCTCAGAATGAGTAATGGCACAATCGTTCCTGCCAGGAGATAGAGAAAAAGCGATGCAATATCCACGAGTGTGCCGATCGCAATCCATTTTCTGGCGTTCGATGGGAAAAGAAAAGGGCTGATAAGCGGTCGCAGTACCAAACCGCTGAGCGAGAAAGCACTGATAATAATCCCGATGACTCCCGGACGAAATCCCTCGGCTGCAAGATACGGAGCAAAGGTGAAGAAAACCGCAAGATTCAGGTATGCAAGAAAGATCATGATGTTGAGTGATATGAAATCCTTGCTGAAAAGTTTGTGTGTGGTGTTTACCTGATCCATGAATTAATGCATCCTCATCTTCACGCTATTTGCTTGATCATGACTGTTCCAACAATGCCGCTCAACTCTTCTACTCGCGATTGTTTTCGATCCTGTACCATCATTCCCATTGCAGTATAAAAAGGAATTGCAGATGAACCAAGTGTGACCAGTTTCATCTCGTCATACCCATCCTGAGTGATCTCTGTTTCTGCTTTTTCGAAAAGCTTCCTTCCAATACCGGTTTTGTGAAACAGAGGATCGACATATAACTTTGTAACTTCATTATTTCTGATGGATACAATTCCAACAATGTGATCTTCTTTGAGTGCAATAAAATATTTCTGCGTTTGTGATTCTCTGCGAATTGTTGCTTTAGAGCCGCGCACTTTGATAAGAAAATTCTTTGCTGGTTCCGAAAATCCTTCCTCTTCAGCCAACCATGTGTAGCACTTTTCAAGAAGATAACATACATCCTGAATGTAAGATTCTTTGAGTGGAGCTATTGATATTGCCTTCTCCGGAAAACGAGTATCGCTCATACAAAAAGTTGAAAAATGCTATGTTTTTTACCAGGAAACAAGTCCGTAAAGCAAAGCAGCAATGCCAACCACAAAATAGACAATGACGTTAATCCAGAAAAGTGTGGGTTTCTCTTTTTTTGGTATGTTAAAACCGCCTTTGACGCGGACAACTCCTTTTGTGATACCTTTATACCCGAACCAGACAAGAGCAAACCCGATGATAGAAATGATTAATCTGAGTGGTGTTGAGTTCATATATGTATTCTCCAGATTTAATTGAAATTGAATTTATTAATTGTATGTTTTGATTGTCAATCAAATTATCGATATTTTTATAGGATATAACATATTAAACTAAGCTTAATAGATTAAAAGTTCAAATATATCCATAGTTTTTTAATGAGGAAGAAAATTGATTGTAAAAAACAGTAGAATTTACCTTTTGTCTAGTTATGGAATTTTTGCAATTATTTCAAGAATTTTACCATCTATGTCAACCTTCGCTTTGATGGAATTTTTTACAATACCGCCAAAAACATTTTTACCTCTAAAAGATGTAATAACAATTAAATAATCCCCATGATCTGAATAAACTGTTTCAATGTGTTCATATGATTTAGGATCATTCATATTATTTTTTATATAATTTGTTAACTCATTATGAGAACCATCCCAAGAGTTAAATTGTTTTTCAATTCTTTCTTTTCTTAATTGTGCATCGCTCTTTGGTTTTTGTATAACAGTATCCCTACCACGGTAATGTGAAATAAGTACTAATATTACTAGCAGTAATATAAAGGCAAGACAACCTATTCCTTTATCTCTTTGAATTTTTTTATCTCGCTTCTTAATATCTTTGATTATCTCAGGTGTAAGTATATAACCACACCTGGGACAATTTTGAGCGTATTCACTTATCTTATTATTACATTCTGGGCATCGAATTAAACTCATTTTAACTCCTTTATCGATTCAAGAGTGTTTTACTTTAAGATAATATATTTTCAATAATTTTAGGTGATTATATAAAAATCGGACCAAAGTGAATATTGATCAAAAAATGGAACAGATTATCTTTTCTATAATTATATCTAAACTC
>JAFGDR010000034.1 GCA_016932035.1 Candidatus Cloacimonadota bacterium | reverse complement strand
TAAAAATGGTGATACACTTTCTTCAATATCTTCGAAGCTCAATATTTCCTCTGACCGCCTGATCAAGATGAATGACCTGTCCTCGACAATGAGAAACGGAAAATATATTGTCTTTATTTATCCCGGGCAGAAATTGTTTTATTAGATCAATCTTGTACTTTTATTAATATCAATTTTACAAGTATATCAAAACATGATCATTACGAAATGGGCATCTCGTAAATTCGATATTTCTTATAAATTTTACCCCCGACCTTTTCATCGAACTGATTAATAAGGTCATTGTCCTCAAGATTCCATGAGAGTTCGCACCACTCATATCCTCGTTTCAAACCCGCTTGTTCAGTTTCATGATAGAGGAGTGCTGGTAATCCGAACCTTCGATATTTCTGCCTGAAACCAAATACTATTGCACGGGTTCCTACGATTTTTCGTCTGTAATATAAGAATTTAATAATACTAATCGGACTGAGTGTACCTTTAAGCTTCTTAAAAACAGGATTATAATCAGGAAGCGTTATTGAAACACCGGCTGGATCGTCCTTGTAATAGGCAAACCACACAAGGTGATCATCGGCAATTTTTGCGAGTTCTTCAACCATGAGGTCGAATTCCTTATCAGTCATGGGTGAGAAACCCCAGTTTTTCTGCCAGCTTTCATTATAAAGTTCTTTGATAATGTGAGCTTCTTCCTTCATTTGTTTCAGGTTAACATGCCTAGTCGAAATACTTGGATTATGCTTGAGTCGATCAACAGCAGTCTGTATCTGGGGAGATGGTGGTGTGGTATGTGATTTAAAAAAAGCATACAGATCTTTTCCTTTTTTCATCCCGTATTTTTCTGTAAGTGTCAGGTAGTAAGGCGGATTGTAGGGCATCATCATGACGGGAGGTGAGTCATATCCTTCAAGAAGAAATGCACATTCGTCATTTTGTGAGGGACTGAGCGGTCCGCGCATTTTCTCTGCTCTATGCTCTTTGAGCCAATTATACGCAGCATCGAAAAGAGCGTGTGAGACCTTTTCGTTATTAATGCACTCAAAAAAGCCGAACGCACCCATGTGTTCATCCCACAACTCGTTATAATTAAAATCAATAACTGCTCCAATCCTCCCAACAATTTGACCGTCTTTTTCAGCAAGAAACACTTCTCGGATAGCATGTTCCCAGAAAGGATGCCTTTCTGTATCAAGTTTAAAAAGCATGTCCTTCTTCAAAGGAGGTACCCAATTTTTATCATTTTTATACAACTTGAACGGAAGATCGATGAAATCCTTCCAATCTTTTTTTGTTTCTACTTTTCTAACTGTGATCATATTAATTTCCTTCCGGTTCAATAGCGATCAATACACCATAAAGTTCTTCGTGCACAAGTATGGGAATAAACATTACTTTTCCTTCTCCTCCCTCAAGCAAGGCAGATGTAGTAATGATCTCTTTTTTTGTGCTTATTACCTCAAATAGCGCATTGTCAAAGGATTTGTTACGTTTCTGTGCATTGCAATAACCAACGATGGAATTGCATGACGGCCAACCATTAATAATTGTGCCTGTTGTATCAGCAAGTTGAATGACATATGCTTCAGGATTATTATCATAAATGTGTCTCAGTAGCATGCGAACTTGTTCGGGTTCGTCATCGATGATAGGGTCAATAAGAGTATCCTGGATTGCATAACTGCGGAGCGATGACAGTAAAAAAATATTCTTGGTCTTTTTTGATGTATTTCTACTTACATTTCTTACAAGGGTAATATAGAATGTCTCACCATAAGGATAAATCGTATTCCATGTATAAATCTTCTTCAGTGTTTGCTCTTGCTCTTGAATATTTGTGATGAAAAAGTCATTAGCATTCTCCGTCATCATGTTATAAAGATTTCCCAGAGCAAGATCATAATCATTTGAATCCTTCTTCGTTAAAAAGTCTCTGCCAATCCTCATTGGATCAGAATCATATACCACATCCTGCTCATCATTAATGACAACCAACGAATAAGGGTAGGGAGTAATGTAGTCATCTTCTATACGGGAGAAGAATTTTTCCGTATTGACAAGAACAATGATAATATCTCTTTTTTCAGTTTTATCCGATAGAAAAGGAATCGTAATACAAATAAAAACATCAGTATTTTTATTAAGCGAATGCCCGATCAAAGGTTTTGTTATTGATGAGATGTTTTTGATGTTTTGATGAGTCAAGCAGTTTTCTATGATATCGTCATCGATGACAGCAGAAGGGACTTTTCCTGTGAGTTCGAGATTGTTGTCATAGAGAAAGAGTGCTGTGATTTCGGGAAAACCTTGAGAGAGTAAATTGAAATTTTGTGTATTTATATCAGCTGGTTCTTGTAATGTCTTAAGAAGAATGTTTATGAGTTCATCAAGGTTTGTTGAGATTTTTTCCGAAACCGATAGCGTGATTGCTTCCTGTTTTTCCCTTTGCGCTTTATCGAATTTCGTTGTGCATCCAATAATGAGGATTGTAACAAGAATTATTAGGAAGCAACTCTTTTTTCTATTCATCTTCGTCACTCAATTTTTCATCATAGGTGCTGTCAAACTTTCTGTTACTAAATAAACGCATGATCTCAGTCGCAGCTTCTTCAATTGATTTTGAGGTAACATCGACTACTTTCCAGCTATATTTATTGTACAATTGCATGCACTCTTTAACTTCGTTTTTGATGATGTCGATATCAACATATTTTGACAATTGAACATGTTTATATCTGCTTGCACGCACCTCACGAATTGTTTTTAGACGACTCGGTGAGATTGTCAAACCAACAATTTTAGATTGATCAACCTGGAATAATTCTTTGGGGAGATCAATGCCATGGATGACTGGTATGTTGGCAATTTTGTTATCCCTGTACGCAAGGTAAATGCTGATGGGTGTTTTTGAGGTTCTGCTGGGTCCAACGATGATTATATCAGCTTTATAGAGATCGTTCACTTTCTTGCCATCATCATGTTTGACTGCGAAATCGATGCATTCGATTCTTTCATAATAACTTTTATCCAGACTTCTAAACATGCCGGGGATTGCCATTGGGGAAATTTCAAGATAATCGGTAAACCTGCTCAGAAGCGGTCCCATAACATCGATGGAAGGTACTGCGCATTTTCTGCTCTCATCAAAGATAAGATCCCTCAGTTCGTCTGATACTAGTGTGTAAGCAATGATCCCATCAACTTCCATGACTTCATTCATTACGTCTTTGATCTCTTTTTTTGTTCGTACATATCGAACACGATGAATATACACATTCGTTGTCTTGAACTGGCTGAGAGCTGCTTTGACAACCATTTCGCAGGTCGAACCTGTAGCATCGGATACGATAAAAATGTGACGTGTTTTTGATGAGTTTTTCTCAGAGATCATACTATTTTCTTCTTAACTTTACACGAATTTAATAAAACACAATTTGAACATTGAGGAATTTTCTGGCAACATTCTTTTGCATGGCGGACAATCAAAGCATGATATTCGTTAAAGAGTTTTACATCCTTCTGAATGTTATTCATAAAGAATCTTTGAACATCATCATATGAAGGGGATTTTGGTAAAAAGCCAAGTCTGTGGAATATCCTTTTTGTATATGCGTCAATGACAAAAATTGGTTTATCAAACGCATAAAGGAGGATCGAGTCAGCTGTTTCATGTCCAATACCATTAATGGAGAGGAGTTCACTACGGAAATTAGTGATAGATTTTTCAATAAAAACTTGATAGCCATATTGATTAAAGTAATGTGCGATAGATTTCAAGCGCTTTGCCTTTTGATTGTAGTACCCGGAAGATCTGATGCACTTTGATATCAGATCTAATGATGAATGTTCGATCGAATAAAGCGCTAGAAGGTTTTCCGATTTTAGACTATTGATTGCTTTCTCAACATTCTTCCAGTTAGTGTTTTGAGTCAGAATCGCCCCGATGATGATCTCGTCTCGTGTTTTACCCGGCCACCAATACTGCGGTCCGTAACGATCAAGCAGGAGATCGTAGATCTGGTTCAATTCACGGCATACATTCATTAAAGAATTTTCTGGAGATCCTCTAATGCTTCGATGTATCCCTGTACTCCTAAACCTGCAATCACTTTCCTGCATGCCAGCCCTGTGATCGAGGTTCTGCGGAATTCCTCCCTGTGATAAATGTTTGATAGATGAACTTCAATAGCCGGCACACTGATCGATTTCAGGCAGTCATAGATCGCAATGCTGGTGTGCGAGAGTGCAGCGGGATTAATTACAATTCCGTCAACCCATTCAAAATTATTTTGAATGTAATCGATGATCTCACCTTCGCTATTGCTCTGGAAGAAACGTGCTTGCCATTCCTGTTCTGAAATCCACTGGTATATTATTGAATGAAGTTCAGCGAGTGTTTCTTTTCCATAGATACTCATTTCCGATCTCCCCAGGAAATTGAGATTTGGTCCGTTGATAATTAGTATATTTTTACTCATAGGGATTGAGGTCAAATTTAATAAATTTTGTGTCAAGATTTTGCGCTATATATATTCACTCCAGAATGGTGTTAATTATTTTTTAAGTTTTCTGAATATACATTATATCCACATATAATCAATCTTAGAAGAATAAATACTATTCGATTTCTAAAAGATTATCCAACTCTTCTATATTCAGGGAGAGAGCTCCCGCATTCATTCTTCGGGGTGAAGAATGAATGCGGGAGTGCCATGATTGGGGTCTCTAAAATACCTCCATACTCCTTAGTGCTCACATCCTGTACCTCGTAGGTTTCTATAACTTCTTCTTCAAAATTTTCCTTTAAAAGAGACTCCAACGTTCTTTGAAGAACATGAGCATGTATGGGTTTTGTGAGATAACCTGCAGGATTGACTTGTTTGGCTGTTTCGATCGTCTCCTCATCGCTGTATGCAGAAACGAAAACGATCGGTATGTATTTCTCTCTACAAATTTGACGCGCTGCTTCAATGCCGTCGATGGAACCTTTGAGATTAATATCCATGAATACAACATCAGGATTCATGGTCTCTGATATCTCAACAGCATCTTCCCCACTTCCAACAGATGCGCATTCGTAGTCTCCCAGACGAAGAACCAGATTTTTCAGATGTAGTGCGATTATAGCTTCATCTTCAACGATCAATATCTTAATTTTTTTCATACATTTTAAGAATTATATTATGCCTTTACCTCGGCTGATTTTCTTTCGTGTCCAAGGAAAACCTTTCCTTCAGAAATGATCACAACATATTCTCCACCATTACCATCATAAATTCTTTTAATAGTCATGTTTGCTCCTTATATATTATACTTTTAGAACGTGAATAACGCCATTAACAATAATGATAGTATACTTTTGTCCATTTGGAGTATTAACAGCGGCTTCATAGATAATATCGTCACTATTGTAACTGGTTAAAATTGGTTCTGTGATAACAGGATAATCACTATTCAAATCAAGGTATTGTGTAATGATTTCCGCATCATCTGGATTACATAAGGTTAGAAGTTCATTGCCTGTCATTGCATATACAGTAGAATTAAATAATAGCACGATGGCTGTTACTAAACATATTGCTAAAACTTTCTTTTTCATGTCTTACACCTTTCTTGTTGTTTTAATAATATCATAAATAATGTCGATTTGTGACGACACCACTCAAAAAATAGAAAAAAATAATGGTATGGATTCCTTTATTATTGTTAATTACTTTTTCTTTTCATGACCTAAAAACACTTTTCCTTCTGAAATAATTACAATATATTCACCTCCATTACCATCGTGAATTCTTTTAATAGTCATGTCGTTCTCCTTATTGATTTATTTTTATTCAGACTATTTAACAACTTAATAGATTCATTTTTCATAGATTCATACCGAGAACATTGAATTATAATCCGCTAAACAAAATTATTAACATATTGCAAAAACAATGTTTAGGTTGATTTTTTAATTTTCATTTAATTCTGTTCATACTATAGATTTTAAATTATTTACTTATATATCGTGAAAAATACCGATTTGTGACGACACCACTCAAAAAATAAGTAAATTAGGTAAATAAATAGAATGTCATTGCTATTTCTTTTTGTCATGACCGAGGAATACTTTTCCATCGGATATTATTACGGTATACAAACCACCATTACCATCATAAATTTTTTTTATAATCATGCAATACTCCTTTCTTTATTAAATTATTAGATTATCAAATATTGACAGATAATTTCATGATATAACAGTCCAAGACTATAAATTACTTTATTAAAACCATGAAATAAACATCAATATCATAATGAAACACAACTGCAACAAATGATGCGAGAACAAATTGATAATATCGACTTGAAATCATTCAAGATATTTACTTTTATATCATGAAAAATGCAGATTTGTGACGACACCACTCAAAAAAATTCAAAAATGAAAAAAAAAATTGAAACTGATGCTGATAAATTGAAAAGGTACCACAAACTTGCATATAACTTAGGGCTGTATAAGATTGGCAGCATCGATGTTGCTGAAGACATTGCTTCACAAACCATCTATTCTTACTTACTAAAACGAGATAAGATTGAAACTGTTAACCATGAAGGATGGATCATAAATACAAGCAAGAACTACTGTCATCAATATTTTGATAAAATAAAAGCAGAAATTAAATTAAAGCAAGTTATGCAAGGTAATGTGGCTCAAGAAATCCAAACTAAAATATCTGAAAGTATTAATTTTGTGAATGATGAAAGAGATGATCTCATAGAAGCAGTTAACTTTGCAAAGAGTAAATTAACTCAAAGCGAGCTTCAAACTTACATTCTTTATATCCAATGTGAAACAAATTTAAAATCAATGGTGGAGATTACAGGGGAATCAAATGAAGTACTTAGACAGAGAGTGTCGAGAATAAATCGTAAGATCAAAGCTGAAACATACAAAAAGCTTGGAATGATAGCAACAAAGAAAATTCTAAGTCCTCAAATAAATGATATTGTACGAAAATTCATCTTGAGATTCAAAAAAAACTTAGAAAACAATACGCTGAATAAAATGTTTTATTATTTTTCAAAAAAAGATATAAGCGATTATCATCCCAAATTTGAGATTAAGGAAGTTTTGGAATATGAGGTTGATCTTGATGATTCTGTTTATACAATACATGTGGTTTTTACAAATAAACAAGATGAAAGTGAATCATTTTATTTCACATTTACTATTGATAATAATGCCTTGAAAGTACTTCAGCCACCTACTCCTCACCAAGAACATTTTCAAGTTAGTGTCGAAGAAGGTGAGATGATTTTACGCTTACTTGAAAAATATCCTGAGGATGGAACAGGGATTCATATAATTCCTGATGAGGAACTAGAGAAAATAAAACAACTTTTAGGAGAAAGAGAGGAATAGGGTATTATAGTTTTTCTTTCAATTGTGAAAGAAATGTAATTGCTTCAAGGGGGGTGAGGTCATCAACATTCAGGTTTTTCAACTCCTCGATCAAAGCTCTTTCTTTACTGGTTTTTTGTGAGAGCACTTCGATAAATGATGTCTGGTTTATCTCTGCTTTCTTTCTTTTTGTCTTCTCAAGAATGCTGGATTCATTGAATTCACTTTTTTCTAATTCCTCAAGAATATCCTGGGCACGTTCAATAACCTTCTGAGGAATACCTGCAAGCTTTGCCACCTGGATACCATAGCTCTGGTCTGCACTGCCAGGCACTACTTTCCTTAAGAAAATAATCCTGTCTTGATACTCTTTGGCAGTTATGTTGTAATTTTTTACACCTTTATATACATTTGAAAGTTCGGTTAGCTCATGATAATGTGTAGCAAAAAGCGTTTTCGCTGCAACTTTTTTATTTTCATGGAGATATTCGACAACAGCCCATGCAATGCTTAATCCATCAAATGTGCTCGTTCCACGTCCGATTTCATCAAGGAGTACGACACTTCTCGGTGTTGCATTGTGGAGTATATTCGCAGTTTCGATCATCTCAACAAGGAATGTGCTTTGCCCTAATGCAAGATTATCAGAGGCACCTACACGGGTAAAAATTTTATCAACTATTCCTATTTTCCCGGATTTGGCAGGAATAAATGAGCCCATCTGCGCCATGATAATGATCAATCCGATTTGACGAAGATATGTTGATTTCCCAGCCATATTCGGTCCGGTTATCAGGAGTATTCTATCAGATGTATTGTTCAGCAATGTATCATTGGGTATAAATTCGTTGCTGGCGGATAGCTTCTCAATTACGGGATGCCTTCCTTCTTCGATCGAGATCTCATGCCCATTGTGAATTTCAGGTCTTATATAATGATTGTAAAATGCATTATGAGCTAAATTGGTTAAGACATCAAGCGTTGAGATGACTTCTGAAAATTGTTGAAACCTGGGAATAAAGTTTTTCAATTTATCCCTGATCTCAAGGAAAAGTGTATATTCGAGTTGAGTACTTCGTTCTTCTGCTCCGAGAACCTGGTTCTCGAATTCTTTTAGTTCAGGTGTAATAAAACGTTCTGCATTGACCAGTGTCTGTTTTCGTATATAATCTACAGGAACTTTGTCCAAATAAGATTTTGTAACCTCAATATAATAGCCGAAAACACTGTTGTAACGCACTCTCAATTTTGGGATGTTTGTACGTTCTATCTCTTTTTGTTCAAGCTGTGCAATCCATTTTTTTCCTGTTTTACTCTTGCTTCTCAGTTCGTCCAGATCATCATTATAACCTTGTTTGATGATACCGCCATCCTGCAGTGTGAGGGGAGCTTCCTCGATAAGGGCATTTTCAATAATAAGTATTACTTCATCGAAATTTTGTATAGATGCATACAGAGACTGAAGGTACTCTGAACTTGATCCTGCAATATGGCTACCAAGTGGTTGTGCAAGCGCAAGGTAATTCTTCAAAGCTATCAAATCACGAGGATACGCTTTATTCGTTCCGAGTTTACTAATAATCCGTTCGATATCTCCGATTTCCTGGAGAATCTCGATCACATTATTTCTTGCACTACTTCTTTCCAGTAATTCCTCAACACTATCCAGCCGCTTGTCGATCAACTTCTTTTCCATGAGCGGATTGAGCATCCAGTTGATCAGTTTTCGTCCACCCATCGGAGTTTTTGTCTCATCTATAACTTCAAGGAGAGTGCCATATCTCGAACGTGTTCGCATGGATTCAATCAGCTCAAGGTTGTGTCTTGAAAGCGCATCAACCTGCACGAACTGGTCATTTGAATAGTATGTAATGGCATTGATATGCGAGAGGTCACCTTCCTTTAAATCCATAATATATGATAGGATCGCAGCTGAAGCACACACAGCCTGTTTCTTGTTCGAAAGACCGAATCCATCGAGGGATAGAACTTTAAAATGTTTTTTAAGAATATCGGTTGATTCAGGAAAATCATATCGCCAAGTTTCATATTCGGTAAAAGAAGGTGTGTAGAAGACTTTGATCTTTTTTTGCAAGTCGAACTCCATCGATTCGGGAATCAATATTTCAGTTGGATGGACTCTGACTAATTCATCAACAATTCTTTCTGTCGGAACTTCTGTGCACGAAAACTCACCTGTCGATATGTCGATCGAAGCGATGCCGCAGTTGTTTTGCCCTTCATACACGGCACTCAGGTAGTTGTTTCCAGTTCCTTTGAGATAATTTTCTTCGAGAATCGTTCCGGGAGTGATTACTTCAACAATTTTTCTCTTAACCAGTTTCTTTGCTTTTTTAGGATCTTCGACCTGTTCGCAGATTGCAACTTTTAGCCCATTATCAAGTAGTTTTTTCAGGTAGTTCTCAAGCGCATGATAAGGGAATCCTGCCAGAGGAACCGGATTTTTCTTTTTCTTGTCCCTAGTGGTTAGTGTTATCCCCAGCAGTCTGGAAGCAGTTTTTGCGTCCTCAAAAAAGGTTTCATAAAAATCTCCCATACGAAAGAGAAGCAGTGCATCCGGCTGTTCCTTTTTTATTTTCAGGAACTGCTTCATAAGAGGGGTATGTTCTGCTGTTTCTGGAGGTTTCTTTGTCATGGTTTTTTATACAAGTAACTGCTTATGTTTTTCTGTGCAAGAAGGCTTTTTTTATAGAGCGCTTCCTCTTCGGTTGCATACGGACCTACCCCGACAGCGTAAAATATTTTTCCGTTAACGGATTTTGTGAAAATAAAAGTGTTTTTTACGCCATGTTCTTCATATTCCTCTTGAGCTTTGTGTGCTTTAGTAGAACTTTCAAGGGCGGCAAGTTGAACAATGTATTTTTTAATAAGAAATTCATCGATCTGAGGAAGTGATGTTAAAGAAGAAGAATAATGCCCCTCCTCTATTAAGGTTACTAATTGCATCTCTGCAAGAGGAGCATACTGGGAATAGGGATGATCATTTGTGAGTTTTTTATAATAGGAAATCGATTCTTCGTATTGTTCTTTTTTTTGATAGCAAAGTCCAAGCATGTAATAAATATACGGTGAGAAATTACTTTGAGGATTCTCATCCTGCAGTTGTTGCAACTTTTCTATTGCTTTTGAATATTGCTTTAATTCATAGTATGCAGTTCCGCAGTTAAGCATTGCAAGCTCTCTTTTTGATGAGTCGAGAGAAATATTAATGAACTCTTTGTATGAAGTGATAGCAGGGAAAAATTCACCATTACAAAAATGTGCCTGAGCATCGATGAAGAGAGCATCAGAATAATACAAGGAAAAGGTCTTTGCAAGTAGCTCTTTTGCATATTTTATTGCATCTTTCCAATTTTCATGTGTCAAATTGATCTTTGCAAGATGAATGAGTGCTCTGTCTGAATACGCATTTTGTTTCTCATCCAGAATTTTCTTATAATATAATGTTGCATCATTAGAATTATCGGAGCATTGCCCAAGCAGGAACAGGATCTCAACTCGCTCTTCATCGTTTGAACACTTTTCCAGCATTGGTTTGAGAAGAATGAATGCCTTTTCGAACTCATTTTTTGCAATATGACTGTAAACCGTTGAGAGAGACTGCCCCCAAGCTGGTGTGGAACAAAGGCAAAAAAGGACTACGATCAGAGGAATAGTTCTTTTCATGGTTATGAGTTTTAGCTGCTCATTAATTTAAGAAATTCCTGATTGTTTTTGGTTCCTTTCATCTTGTTCTTCAAGAGTTCGATTGCATCATAAGGACTCTGATTTTTGAGGATTTTGCGGAGAATAAAAACACGATTTCGCACATCCTCAGCAAGCAGAAGTTCTTCACGACGGGTACCTGAAGTGACAAGATCGATTGCCGGATACATCCTGAGGTCACTGATCGAACGATCTAGTACAAGTTCCATGTTACCGGTGCCCTTGAACTCTTCAAAGATAACCGTATCCATCTTGCTGCCGGTGTGGATAAGTGCTGTTGCCATAATAGTTAAGCTACCAGCTTCTTCGGTATTACGTGCAGCACCAAAGAATCGTTTTGGCTTGTGTAATGCATTGGCATCGACACCACCGGACAGGACTTTACCGCTTGCTGGCATCAATGTGTTATATGCACGCGCAAGACGGGTAATACTATCCAGAAGAATAACCACATCACGCCCATATTCTACCATTCTCTTGGCTTTTGCCATAACCATCTCAGCCAGCCGCACATGATGATGTGCAGTCTCATCAAAGGTAGAGCTGACAACTTCGGAATTCTCGGGTTTCACAATACGTTTCATTTCTGTGACTTCTTCCGGTCGTTCGTCCACGAGTAGTATGATCACGTACACTTCTGGATGATTGGTAAGGATAGCGTTTGCGAGCTTCTGAAGCAGAACAGTTTTACCGGTTCGAGGTGCAGCAACAATAAGTCCTCTCTGCCCTTTCCCAATTGGTGTAAAGAGGTCGATGATCCTTGTTGAAAGTTCATCTTGATCAGTTTCAAGATTGAGTTTTTCTTCGGGGTAGAGCGGGGTAAGTGAGTCAAAATTCGGTGTTTCATATGCTCGCAAAGGTGGTTCATTGTTGATCGCATCGATTCGTATAAGTGCGAAATATTTTTCATCTTCTTTTGGTGAACGCACCGGTCCGGCGATAATATTTCCCTGCTTGATGTGAAATTTCTTCACCTGTGCCTTGGAAACATAAATGTCACTTGGACCGCTGATGTAGTTTGATTTTGGGGATCTCAGAAAGCCGTAACCTTCTGGTGTAAGATCGATAACACCTGTAGTGAAGACCAATCCTTCATTAGCAGCTTGTGCATCGAGAATAGCGAACATTAAAGCTTCTTTGTTCATAGTTTTGAAATTTTTGATCTCGAAGCTTTTTGCGACTTTGTGCAACTCGGGTAGAGTCATCTTTTGCATTTCTTTCAGGTCGAGTAAATCTTCCATAATACTCCTATTCAATTATAAATAATTATGTTATTATTTCTTATCTCGTTTATAGTTTTCTTCTGCTGCTGATTTTCTGATATATAGGGGTTCAATACGAGCGATGTCATCTGCAGCATATACATCGCACCCTTTTTTATCTATTATCATATCGATTAGAGAAATCGCTTTCGGGTAGCAATCGATAGCTCGGGTAAGATTGGGAGACTCATTCAATGCTGTAAGCTCAACTACTAATTTTGGGAGGATCGGGCTGACAAAAAGGGTTTTATCATCAATCAGCTCTACAACTTGTTCTATTCTACCTAAAGAAGGTCCCTGAATTTCAGTGAGATCAGGAGAAAAGATAGCATAATAGACATCACCACGTCCAGCATCAAGAAGAGAACATATATTCGAAGTGTAGCCGGAAACATTATTGGCCATGGATTTGAGTGTTGAGGTGACATATAAGGGCACTTTAAGCCCAAAACACAATCCCTTAGCAGTCGAAAGGCCGATACGCAGCCCGGTAAAAGAGCCGGGTCCAATTGATACTGCAACTCCCGTCAGTTCTTCCAGCTTCATTCCGGTTTGACCTAGAATGTCCTCAATAGTAGGAAGTAAGCGCTCAGAGTGTGTTCTTTTTGCATCAATGGTTACATCTGCCAGGATGTTTCCGTTACGAGAGAGTGCAATACTTTCATACGACGTTGATGTGTCGATGGCAAGAAGATTCATTAGCAGTTATTTACCGGTTTGTCACCAAGAGGATTCTGAGATGATTGTTTAGGTTGAGGTGTATGGGGAACAACGCATAGAAAACGCATAAGTGTATCATCAGTGTTTTTGAATTGGTGTTTTACATGAGGTTCTACAAAGATAACATCCCATTGTTGAAACGACTTTTCTCCCTCTTCTGTGACCAGCACACCGGATCCTTGTAAAACAAAAACTTCATGTTCCCATTCATGAGAATGGAAGGGTGTGTGACCGCCAACTTCTACCTCGAACATACGCATCGCAAAATTTGGAGCATTATCCTTTTTTGAAATGAGCCACCTAATTTTTGTATTTTTGGCACCTTCAACAAGGACATCTTCGATAGGAACGTCATTAAAATGAGTGATTTTCATGGCAACCTCCAGATTTTTGAGCACCACGTAATTGTAATGTTAAATTATATATCTTTTTTATTTCGAAACAAAATCTATGATAGAAACTCCGTTCCGTCAATTTTTTTAAGAATTTTGCTTTTACTCCTCACGATCAGTAAGTGACGTCATAAAGATACAATCCATGAGGAGGAGCTGTTGTACCAAGAAGTGTGCAATCCTGGGTCTTTAAGATTGTTTGTATCAAATTAGATTCAAGCCGTTTGTGGCAAATATGAAGCAAAGTACCGACTATTCTGCGTACCATATTATGCATAAATCTATTAGCAGTGATCAAAAATATAAGATGAGATTCCGTTTCACTCCACATTGCTTGTTCTACGGTACACATGGTAGATGGTAGCTGTGATGTATCATGTGCAAAAACATTGAAGTCGTATGTGCCGATCAAGAAATCCGATGCGCTCTGGAGACAGTTCAGTGAATACCTCATATGTGGGAAATATGATGCATAAGATCTCTCAAAAGGAGAATAAGATTTCATTATTTTGTACATATAGATGCGTTTTTTTGCTGAAAATCGAGTATGAAAATCCTCAGGTACGATCGAGCATTCGATAATAAAAATTGCTTTATGTATGATGCTGTTGATGGCAGCAACTATATTTTCTGGTTTCATTCGCGTGTTTGCATAAAAATGCGCATATTGATTAAGTGCGTGAACACCTGCATCTGTTCTGCCTGAAACCGTTAATTGGGTCTCACTTTTGAAGATTTGAGAAAGCGATGCTTCCATCACTTCCTGAATGCTAATAATATCCTTTTGAATCTGCCACCCATGAAAGGGATGACCATCATAGCTGAATTGGAGTAAATATTTTTTCATATAAAGAGTAGAACGATTTGTATGATCACGAGTAATGGCAGGAGCAAATCTGTCGTATGGAACGAGCGGGAGATTAGCCCGTCAATAAGAGTCCGTGAAGTAGAAGAATATCTATTTACTTTAATAAGAGATTTTTGAACGACAAGGGGAAAGATATCTAACACATCTGGAAATCCCATCTTACTGCCTGTGTGATATTTGTACAGGTGAAGTGTGTGGGAGTATTCATAAAAGATCATTGGTAAAAATCTTATGACACCATAAAGAAAGATTATAATATTTCCTCGAGATTTTGCAGGACAAAGTCGTCTGAGCTGTGATAAAAATGAATATGCAGAAGTTGTTTTCATCACAAGTACAGTATAGCTGACCATCATAAGAATCGATAAAATAATGAATACATCATTCTGCCAGGTATTTCCAAAAATATATCCGATTAGAAAGATTGAAAGCAGGAGCGGTGAAATTCTAAGTATGGTCAAGATGATCTGCTTAATTATACCTGGACTTGATAGAATAAAAATCAGGAGTAGAAAGAAAACTGATATTTGCAGTATTGTTTTTTGAATTAGGAAAAGAAAAATAAGCTGCAGAAGTATAAAAATTATTTTTAGGATGGGATTGAAATAGTCAAACATGGAGGGATTATTCTTTTTCACCTCCAAGATTATTATCATTTGCCGGTAAAATAAACATACTATCCTGAGGGATCACTCCAATAGAATCTGTTACATCTGTGGTATCTATTACGAATAATGAATCCGCAATATTCATACTATCAGGCAACACTATCGTCGAGTCAATAATCAATGATGAGTCTATTTCTGGCTCGAAGGAGAGAAATCGTGTTCCGTCAAAGAAATCTGTTACTTCCTTCTTTAATTCATGATTAGGATAATCAGTGAAGAATTCTTCAAGATAGGGTCTTGCTGAAGTTGTATCATGATTTTCTTTTACAAAAAGATAAGATTTCAGATAGAGCGCTTGCGGATATGCAGAAGTTGAATCATACATTGAGATCACTGTGTCGAGATATGCATGACTTTGCTTAAGCGTGACACTGTCAAAGTAAAAATCTAAAGCTTTTTGTACATACATATGCGCAAAATGTTCTCGTGGTTCGACTAACTGATAGGATTCATTATTGATTAGTTTTTTGCCTGCGATTGTGTATTTTGAACCTGGATAGTCCGTCTCAAGACGTAAATACATCTCGTTTGCCATTTCAGGATCATCATACTTTTTCTTAAAAGTCCATAGTTTCATAAAGAGCACTTTCGGGATGATTTCAGTTTCAAATTCATGTATCATATTATGAAGATTTTCAATTTTTACCAGAAGCTGAGATCGTGTGAGAACTGGTTTTTCGGGCTCAATAAGTGTGCTGTCTGTCAAGACAGAATCAACAAGAACAATATCAGAAAGACTTGAGTCTATGATAGCAATTCCTCGAAGACTATCAGTGATCATCGAGTCAACTGCTACTGCATGAACTGAATCTTCGACAGGTTGAACGATCTCTATAGAATCTTCAATTTCAGATTCAATAGTGATTTGAAGAGAATCTGCGAGTAACAAAGTATCTGATAATATATCAACTGAATCTTCTTCCGGGAAAGTGATTTCTAATAGGATCGTTAATGAATCGAGTTCATCTCGAAGTAAAGGCAGACGTTCAAGAATGTCATCGTACATGGCAAGTGCGGAATCCGGTTGATTAAGATCAAAGTTATAATATTCTGCAAGCTGGAACTGGAACTCAACGATCTGCTTTATCTGGTCGCTGTTTTGAACTGACTGAAAACTTATCAGTTCCTGGGCTACTTTCAGTTTATTCTGTGTGTCATTGACCAAAGCACCATCGAGGTTTTTTATGATAACCGCATTGAATTTCTCAATGGCATTGTTATAATCACGAAGCACACTGAAATAGATATCACCCCAGTAATAATTGACCTCCGATACGATTTTTTTTCCCTTATTCTCAGTGTTTATGCTTTCGAACATCTCAAAGGCCTTTTCTGTTTTTCCCAGATGTGCCTCACAGAGTGCTATATACATTTCTATCTCAGGGAGTCTATCGTAATCGACCTCGTTATCGTGCAGGTTCTTGAAGATCTGGATAGCATCATTGTAATTTCCAGTAACAATAAAAATTTTACCTATATACATCAAAGCGTCTAGTCTGTATCGTTTGGTGGGTTTTTCTGCCAGAAAATTTCTGAAAGCAAGCTCCGCACTTTTATATTCACCATTTGTATAGACGATCTGGGCATACAGGAACATTGCCTTAAGATGGTTTTTCTTTTTCAGATCCGTGTTCAAGAGTTCAAGAATGGTATTCTTTGCACCATTGTACTTTCCTTTTTCAAGATAATAATCCGTCAGATCAAAATAAGCTTCAGTTCGAACTTCCTGAAATTTTGGATTGGTAAAGATCGCTGAGAATTGCTTCATTGCTTCGTCATATTCCTTCATGGCGAGATAGGTCCTTGCGAGATAGAGTTTAGCTTTAGGATATAATTTTCTTGAACTGTAATACTTCTCGTATTCTTTGAATTTTCGCAACGCCTTGATATAATATTCCTGCTCATAATAACATTGTCCCATAAGCAGGATCGCATCATCAACCCACTTGTTGGTCGGGTATTCCTGAATGATATATGCGCACTTGCCAATAGATGTTTCGAATTTTGTGTCTATACTCGGGGATACATTTCCGTTATTCTGCTTTTTGGCATTCAATGCTTCTGCATAGTATTTCTTTGCATTATAGAATGTGTTATAGTACACGCAACTCGTAAGGATCATGAGAAATGTGAGCATTACGAGAAGTAATATTCTTTTCATTTTCTATTCTAAGCTGCCTACGACACTTTCGACTTCTTCAAGAATTTCGCATGATCGAACAAGCTCTTTCATTCTTGTATGATCAGGATAGAGGGGTCTATCTATATCGAGGAAGTCAACATATCGGCGGATTACTTCTTTGGCTTTTGTAACACCATCGCCGAATGAATATTCTTCTTCACGGAAATCAAGCGCTTGTGCTGCAGCCATGAATTCAATACCGAGTATGCCATATGCATTATCCATGATCTGGAAATTCTTAATGGCAGTGTTCATGCCCATTGAAACAAAATCTTCCTGATCAGCAGCAGCTGGAATAGATTGTATGGATGCAGGAACGGAAAGGATTCTCTGTTCTACGATTTGCATGTCTGCGGTGTATTGGCTGAGCATTAAACCTGAGAACATACCTGCCCCTTTTGTCAGGAAAGCAGGCAGCCCCACGCTGAGTGCTGGATTATTCAATCTGTTCATGCGACGTTCGGACATTACGGAAACCATAGTAATCGCTGCACCGATCATATCCATCGGCAGTGAAACAGGTGATCCCTGAAAATTGGCACCGGATAATTGTATTCTTTTATCAGGGAAGAATACTGGATTATCACCAACACCGTTCAACTCGATCTCAACCTGTGAACGTGCATAAATCAGTGCATCATGAGCAGCGCCAATAACCTGTGGGGTCGATCTCATGGAGTACGCATCCTGAACTTTGCATTTTACTCTACCTTCTGCAAGATCACCGCCTTTTACTAATTTGTTGATCGATCGCGCACAGCGGATTGCACCCTTGAATCCTCGGGCTTCATGTAAGAGCGGAGTATAAGGCTTCATATTTGCCTTGAGTGCTTCGAGTGACATCGCAGCTGCAATTTCTGCCTGTTTAAGCCATCGGTTTGCATCATAAAGTAATAGGGCACTCATCGCAGTAAGCAGGTTTGAGCCGTTTATGGCTGAAAGTCCGTCTCGCGCCTTGAGTCCGGGAATTGGAATGCCGGCTCTATCCATGGCTTCTTTTCCTTCAAATAGTTCACCTTGATAATACGCTTTTCCTTCACCAAGAAATAGGAGTGCGATCTGTGACATCGGAGCAAGGTCTCCGCACGCACCGACTGAACCCTTCTGGCAAACATAAGGAGTAACACCTTTATTGAGCATTTCAGCAAGAGTAAGAGGGATTTCCGGACGACAGCCGGAGTTGCCTTTTACCAGCACATTGATCCTTCCTGCCATTGCGCCACGTACATACTCAATAGGTGCCGGATCACCGATTCCGGCTGCATGATTGTATATCAGATAACGCTGGAAATCTTCAATCTGTCCGTCATCAAGGACAACTTCTGAAAATTCACCTATACCAGTATTAACACCATACATGATCTCATGTGCCTGGATTTTCTCTTCCAGCATTGCACGGCATTTGTTAATGCGTTCGATACATTCCTGCGGGATCTCTACTTTCTCATTTTCGCGTGCTATTTTCACGACCTTCTCAATCGTTAAATCATAACCATTTAAAACAATTGCCATGGTCAACTCCTTTATATTATAATTCGGTAGTAATTAGTCGAAGTGTTTTTTCAATGTCAATATATGCAACTTTATCCCTGTCCCAAAACTCAACTCCAGCTTCTCTCAACTTATGATAGATGCGGTAGGTTTTCTTTCCAAAAGTCTTTTCTGGATCACAATCTTTAAAATCAGAATCAATGCGAAGCCGCAAGTCAAGTGCCTGGCATGCAGTGATATATTCGATCGCAATGATCTTTCGAACATTCTCAAGAATTTCTCTGAACTGCCGTGCAGCAATCGTACCCATGGACACATGATCTTCAACATCCTCACTTGTAGGAATGGAATCCACACTTGCTGGATGTGCAAGTACTTTGTTTTCCGATACAAGAGCTGCTGCAGTGTATTGGAGGATCATAATACCGCTTTGTAAACCGGGTTCAGTTGTGAGCATGCTTGGCAGGCCATGACTGAGGAACTGCGATGTCAGTTTAAATATTCTTCGTTCTGAAATATTACCAAGTTCAGCAATTGCTATCTTACAAAAGTCACAAATCTGTGCAATGGGTTCTCCGTGGAAATTTCCTCCTGAAAACGCTTTGATCGGTCTGTCTGCATCAGGAATAATAAGCGGATTATCTGTAACCGCATTCGCTTCCCGTTCAATGATATTTTCAGCAAAGTCAAGGGTTTCTTTGATAGGACCGACAACTTGAGGGAAACACCGAAGCGAGTAGCTGTCCTGCACTTCAGATTTTCTCGAATCAATCAAAGCGCTTCCTTCAATATATTTCATTATCTTTTTTGCAATGTTGATTTGCCCTTTTTGTCTTCGTAGTTCATGGATTTTTGGTTGAAATGCATCCGATACACCACGAAGTCCTTCTAAAGATGCAGTAAAAATCTTAATCGCATTTTCAAGAAGAAGTTTTGCATCGATCATTGCAAGCGCAGCGATTGCTGTCATCACATTTGTGCCATTATTCAGAGCGAGACCTTCTTTAGCATCGAGAACAACTCTTTCGATACCTGCATTGTGCATGGCTTTCATACCAGAGATTGTCTTCACAGAATAATTATCGCGATCGGTATTTTCTTCAATGATCACACGACCGCTGTACTCTTCTCTTTCACAATCTTCTCCTCGTGAAAGAACGAGTATGATGTGAGAGATCGGTGCCAGATCTCCGCTTGCACCAACAGATCCCTGTGCCGGTACTGCAGGATGAATGCCTTTATTCAGCATTTCAATGAGGGTCTCAATCGTCGTCAATCTGATGCCGGAATATCCGCTTGATAAGGAATTGATCCTGAGCAGCATAGTAGCACGAACAACCTTTACGGGTAAGTAATTACCAACACCTGTTGAGTGGCTGATAATGAGATTACGTTGGAGTTCCTTTAATTTATCTCGCGAGATACGTTTATCTTTAAATGCGCCAAAACCCGTATTAACTCCATACACAACCTGATTCTTATTGATAATATCATCAACACATTTTCGGCATGTTTGTATCTTTTTCTTTGCTTCTTCAGTAAGAGCTACCCTTGCCTTTTGCGATGCAACGAGATCGATCTGTTCAAGCGTGACAGAAGTGCCGTCAATGAAGATCGTTTTCATTATCAAAATCGTTTCTCAAGAGAAAGGGTAAATCTCTGCTTCATGTAATCAAACCCACAATTGACCGAGAGAGTATTTTCTTCTGTAATTCCCTTGTTATATTTATGAACAGAATAAACAGCTTTTATCATACTTACAATACGATTAACCAGCATACCTGCAACGGTGAATTTAGAGATAATGAGATATTTATTTTTCTCGCGACGAAGTTCTCCGTAACGGTACCACACATCAGTTGAGCCCCAATCCCAGGCTGCATTTCCAATATAAAGATAGGTATCAAGAAATTGATCATACTCATCCTGAGTCCAGTTTCCATAATACAAGCCGTTTCGAGCGTATAGGTACACATAGTTGTTATATTCTGTACTTGAATAATAGTCCTGGAGCATTGTGTAGTAATCATCTTCGGTGTCTGTGAGATGAGTGCCTGAATATGCTTCGGCATATTTTTTATAATCGTTTTCAGCCCATTTTGCTTGTTCACGGAAGCTGTAATATCCCAGCCATAATAAGGTTTCTGCTGCAAGACTCGCCAAACCCGAAGCTGTGTTCTTTGCATAAAGTTCACCAGTACCGGGAACAGCCAGTGACATCAATGCAGCAAGAACCTTTGATTTACGTTGCTCAGCATTGACTATTGCTGTTGATAAAAGAATTAAAACAAGTGCAATGAGAATTATTTTATGTTTCATTTTGTGATTCCTATTTTTACTAATTCGCTTTTTCCACCGACTTTGACCATTGCAAAATACACACCTGAAGACACATTATCAATGGGCCATACATATTCATTATTAATATATGCGGTTACCTGTTGCTGATCGCTGAAAAGGATATCTGCAGCAAGATTGTATATTTTTATGGAGGAATTCGTGTCCATGTTTGACCGAACCCTTATTCTAACCTCTCCCGATTCTGCAGGATTCGGATAGGTAAGGATGGTAAAGGTCGCAGAAGAGTCCGGCTTGCCCTCAGAAATTGTCGTTACACAAGCTGTTCGAGCAGGTCCATTTTTATATCCATTCCAATATACATCAGATCCTGAAGGATCATTCTGGGTGAAGGAAAACATTTTCACAAGGGAATCTGAGACTGGAAGATAGAGGATCGATGATACCTCCTGCTGTGAAATTGAAGGTGACGCAAGTGCGAGACCGTTAGCAAAACTGTACATCGCCTGGATGGAACAAGTATTATCCATTGCCTGTGTCCAATTTGATGAAGTCGGGAGATACAATGAAATATCTTCAGCCACAAAGTTCTGTCCAATAATTGGAGTAACTGAAGCAGAATAGGAAGCATTATAAGGAGCTAACGGAGTTTTCTTGAGGAACGAACCATTTGGTTGAAGAACAACAATCCTGTGCTCATCGGTGAAAACGATATCATGGGTACCGTCATTATTCACATCACCAAGAGAAATGTTGGATGGGTTGGTCAATGGATAGGTCAAAGCATCAAAGATCTTTGTTAACGAGCCATCTGAAATATGATACACCGAACCTGTATTATCCTGTACATATATTCTTTGCAATTGAACGAAATCCTTCATGATACTTTCAACTATCGGATAATAATTACCAGCAGAGGAGGGAAGAGCATATTCATCGATAAGAGCTAATGACGTGTCGAAAACTGCTATGGTGTTAACATGTGTTAGTGTGATCAACTCTTTTGCAATTGGATCATATGCAATTGAGGTAATGTTCGTGTTTTCTTGTGATACAACAAATGGAGATCCATCATTGAACGATATTTTTTTCAAACCGAAATCGGATGGAACAATGATTAAATCATCGGAAATTTGAATAGGTGAGTCTGTTATCCATCGATCGAGTGTTATACCATAAAACGTGATTGGAGGATAATGCATGATATTAAAATCTATAAAGGAAAGTGAATCTTCCTGGCATGTTATGATATATTTCTTCGTTTGATTCCCGAACAGCATGAGTGGTTGTGTAAGCGGTTTTCGAAGAGTGCTTGAATAATCACCAAAAAGGTCGTCATGGATCATTATTAGTGAATCTGAGCCAGTGACAAGAATGTGTGATCCGAACATATCGTTTGTAAAATGCACCAGTTCATGATCAGGATTGAATTTTTTTACTGGTTTATAGGAAACAACATCATCATATGTTTGATATTGAAACGTAAAAGACATATTGACCGCATAATTGCCGATGTCATTGATTTCAAGCAAAGAGTTGATCGATTCATTACTGAATGAGTTTGGGAATGTATGAGGAGCTAGTTGATAATTGTGGAACCGGTTTGTATCACTCGGAGTCCAAGTGCCAGGTTTTGTTTTGAAGAAGGGTTCATAGCATGTTCCATAGGGGAAATAGGAGCTTGGATTACCGATGTCCTCGATACCATCTGCTTCGATCAGTTTTACTCCCCGTCGTGTCGAATTTGCATTTACCATATTCGCATCGAAACGTGTGAACCAGTCATCATCGATCCAAACGAGTTCATCATAGATAACATAATCATCAACATGCCATATGCACAGTCCACCGTTCGTCTCTGCTTCAAGATAAGGGTCGTATGTGGGAAGGAAATAATCGAACTCATGGTTGTTTTGTTCGGTTTCAGGATTCATCGGGTAGAGAGGAACGCGTCCGGTTATATCATCAACTTTAATAACAGGAGCTCCAAGATTATCAAGTTCAACTTCACGGTTTTCGATGAGAAAGTATTCCTTATTATTGATAGGGATTTTTACAAACTGAGGATGTACAGCATTAGGGAATTCTGCTGCTGAAACAGTGATCTCTGAGGGAGTTTCTACTGTAATAAATTTACCTGCATCTTCAAATTCATCTCCCCAGATCAGAATACGCGACCAAGCAGAGGGCAGCGTTGGCAGAACTGCTTCGATAACAAGAGAATCGGGTGGTGTTTGGAGAGTATCGATTAGTACTGCTGATCCGAAACCTCCGCTGTCCATGATGTCCCAATATCCCACAGCAGGATACATGTTTGAGGTGTCATAAAGATCTACAAAACCAAGACCATGACCGAATTCATGGAAAAGCTCCGCATTAATAGAACCGAACCCATAAATGTAATGATTATTTTTATAGAAATCCTGAGATATAGTTTCCGGAGAGTTACCTCCGGATTTTATAAAGTATGTGCTGTCATTTACAGCAATTGAGTCATCTCTAAGATGAAAATAACACGAAGGGATATCACAGGGAGTATCATAGAAAACATCATGCTGCCAATCTGAACCGGCATGAATGATCATGATATGGTTATATTCTGAAAAAATAATATCCGGAGTATATTCAAACTCTGTCGTGTCTGCTGTGGTGATCGCATCTTTAAAATACTGTATTAATCGATCGGATTTCAGGTCATAATCTTCAGTATCAGGCCAGTAATATGCCATTTGTTGAGGCATGCGATAGGAAGTATCTGCTTGATGCGGGAAGATCTTAAAATGGAAATTCTTCTCCTGTAAGGGATTGAAACTATTTAAAATACCAAGGCTCGCATCCTGATAGTAATACTGCATTGCTTTAACTGTCTGATGGTAAAAGGTCGAGTCATGAGGTGGAGAACCAATTGTTTGAACTGAATCTCTTACCCCATTGATCTCAAAATAATCCCATTCGCCAAAATCGAATGTGCCGTCCCCTGTTGTGTTTGGATCATCATCCGGGATAAAATCAATAAGAAGGATCAAGAGATTGACATCTTCGAAACCATCCTTTGATGGACTGACAAATTTTTCAGATAGACCATCTGAATTAAATATATTTTTTTGAACTTCATATGGAAGTTTCTGTAATTTCTCATGTCGTTTATGCATATCTTGAACGGGGAGCTTTTTAAACTGGTAAGAAGAAGTTTTTGAATGAAGTATAAACGGGATCATGAGAATCAATACCGAATAGGTGAGAGTTTTTAAAAATTTCATGCGTGACGTTCCACTATTATTTCTACTCTATCGTGTAGAATCAATATAAATATGGTTTATAGAGAATAAGCTTATTTTAGAATGATACACCTAGTGAGAAGGTCTTGTTATTCGCAGTGAGTTCACCGGCAGGCTGAAGCGCAAAGTCAAAGTAGAGTTCTTTATCTTTAGAGAACTCATAACTGATGCCACCACCAAAGGAGAAACCCTGTATATGACCAGCAACGTCGTTCACATATCCCACGCGGAGTGAGATGAGGTTATAGTACTTATACTCAACACCGATATTTTCGATCATTGAATCAAGTTCGTTTTTAAAGCCGTCATCACCCCAGGATGTAAAAATTCGTTTCCAGAGCGGATCAGTATTGACCATCATCTTGTTAATATCACCTGTAACAGTGAGTTTATTATATTTGTCATCAAAAATTCTATAAGAAAGACCCAGTTTGAGATTGAGAGGCATTGGCTGCTTTGATTCTGAGTTTGCATAACTCATATCAGGACCAAAATTCTGTATATTAACACCTAGATCGAGTTTTGGGATAAAGAGATTCTTTTTAAGAAGCCCGACATCAACGACAAATGTATAACCGGTTCCTTCAGCATCCATCAGTTCTTCAATCAAAGGTGCTAAACCGCTTATCACACCCTTCAGATTTATACCAATACCGAGATTCTCACTCAATTTTGTTCCATACGATCCGCCTACAGCGATTTCATAACTTGTGAATTTCTGCAACGGATCACCGGCAGCATTATATGCTTCCTGCTCTCCATAAGTCATGTATGTAATATTGAGTCCGACAGTTCCAATACCTTCGAAATATTGTGCATAGCCAAGATATTCATAATACATATCGTCGATCACATCTCCGAACCAGTTTGAATGCATAAGACCGAGTTCAGAATCTTTTTGGAAGGCAAGACCACCCGGATTCCACCAGGATGCAAAGCCGCCTTCTGCAATAGAAACATAGGAATGACCAAGTCCGTTGGGACGTGAGCCTGGTTCAATAAGTAAGAAAATACATGTTGCTTCTGAACCTGCAAAAGCATACTGTGAGAAAATTACAGTAAAAAAAACAATTAAAAGAAGCGATATGCCGAGTTTATTTTTTATTTTCATGATAAAAACTCCTTTTCATATTTAAAATTTCATGGGATAGTTCCTCAAAACGCGGTATAACCGTGTGAGGATCACGAGCTATGTTATTACCTAACAAATAACAATATATGTCACTCCTTCTATATATTTTTATCTGGTGCCGAAGGCCGGACTCGAACCGGCACGAACCAAGGTTCGCTGGATTTTGAGTCCAGTGCGTCTGCCAATTTCGCCACTTCGGCATGGCTAAAAGCTACGATGGTCGTATTTGATGTCAAATTATTTCTACCTGTTCAAATTGTGATCGATCGGTTTAAGCGTGTCTTCTCCTGTGCCAGTTTGAGCCTTGATAAGTTCAAGTTTTAAACGCAACAGTGCAGCCTTTTCAGGATCTGTCTCATTCTGTATCATGATTTGATAAATATAAACAAGTTCTTTTACAAGTCCGAGTTCTTCGTAAATCTGTGCAAGGAGCTGATAGTATTCATTTCTTTCATGTTGAGGAGCAGTTTCAATAATGTAATTGAGCGTATCTATTGCTTGAAGGAACTGGTGATTTGCGATAAGTCCATTTATGAACAATTCGTAAGTAGTTGATTTCAGCTTTGAATCCGGGTATCGGTTGAGTAGTGTGATTGTCGTATTAACCGTTTCTTCCCAGTTATTCTGAGTTTTATGAACGAGAGAGAGATTGTAATAAACGGAGTCGAGCCATGTACAATGAGGATAGGTGTCAATGATCGAATTGTATTCTTTAACCGCGGTAGGATAGTCAAGGATCGTCACATAATAGTTAGCCAGCTCAAACCGAAGTTTGGGAACTAAGGAACTTCTTGGGTATTTCTCTATAAATTTGAGATAAATCTCAGTCGGGTTTTTATATATACCAGAATAATAATTGCATTTTTCGATTTGAAGGAATGCCTCATCTTTTACCTTTAACGGACTATTAAAATAAATAAAACGAGTGTAATATAATTGTGCTTTTTGATACTCTTTTTGGGCGAAGTATATATTGCCGATTTCATATAAAGAACGAACTCCGAAATCGTCGAAAGGATAATCCTCATACGTTTGCTCAAGTATTGAGATCGCAGTTTCGATACTATCCAATGCAGCATAACTTTTACCCACAAGATACATAGCTTCAGCAGCAAAGAGATTACTCTTGTCCGTTTCTGCATATTCCAGTAATTTTTGAATTGCTTGATCGTACAACTTATTCTCAAAGCTATAAGAACCGTTTATAAAAAGTATAAATTTGTCGCTATTCTGATTATTATTCGAAACTGTATCAGGTTCCTGCTGTGCAAAGAGTATCATATGCATAATGAGTAGTAACAGCAGAATAATAATTTTTTTCATCATTTAGTCGAGTTTGACAGACACGATCTTCGAGACACCTTCTTCTTCCATGGTAATACCGTACAGATAGTCCACAGCTTCGATCGTTCGTTTATTATGGGTTATGATAAGAAATTGGGTATTTTCAGAAAACTTATTCACAAGTTTTAGGAACCTTCCAACATTTGAGTCGTCAAGCGGGGCATCGATCTCATCAAGAATGCAGAAGGGGCTTGGTTTTACCAGATAGATCGAGAAGAGAAGTGCAATGGCGGTTAATGCCTTTTCACCACTGGAAAGCAGAGTAATATTTGTGATCTTTTTTCCTTTTGGATTTGAATAAATTTCTATCTTTGAATTAAGAGGATCACCCGGATTTTCAAGTTTAAGAATACCTTTACCGCCGTCAAAAATCTCTTTGTAGATCATATCAAAATTCTTCTGGATGATCGTGAAGGTATTCATGAACATTTTCTCAGCAGTTTCATTAAGTTGTGAAATAGCTTCCTGGAGATTGGTTTTCGAATCAACAAGGTCTTGTCTCTGTTCGTTAAGGAATTCTAATCGCTTCTTCTGTGTTTCATAATCATTTATCGCTGCAAGGTTAATTGGTCCAAGACCTTCAAGCCGTTTTTCCTGTTTTTCACGATCTGCTATCAATTCAGACGTATTAAGGTTTTCATATTCCTCAGGTTTGTCATGGGAAAGATCATGATGATAGTGCTGTATGACATCATCTTTTAGGTGATCGATCTTGATTTTTGTTTCCTGGATTTTTAGTTCAACGTCACTCTTTTCACTGGAGAAAACATCCTTTTTAAACTCCAGTTCATGAAGCGTAATTTTTATCTCTTCCAGGACTTTCCTGATTGCATGAAAATCGTTTTCGATCGAAACATTGCTCTCTTTGAACTTATTCAGTTCGTCCAACTTCTCTTTAAAGGAAATCTCCAGTTTATCAGTCTCATTTTGGAGATTTTCGATATCCTGCTTAAGCGGTTCAATTGAATTTTGAAGTCTCGCCATCTCCTGTTCGTTTGAGAGTGCTGTTTCTTTAATTCGAACAATATTTTGTGTAATATATCCAATATCTTTTTCAAGCTTTGTTACTTCAATTTTCTGGTCGTTCAACATCTCATCGTGGCGGTATTGCTCTCGACGAGTTGTCTTCAATGTTGCCTGAACTGATTCGAGTTTTTTCTGGAGTTCTTCTTCTTCCTGCTCCGGAATCTCTGCAAGTTTCTCTTGAATATCCTTCAATCCTTGTGCAATTTCTGATTTTTGTTTTTCAAGTTTTGATAATTCCTCATGATTTTCAGCGACCAGATCTTTAAAATTATCCCGTTGAACTGAGATATTAACAAGTTGTTTCCGCTCTTTTTCTATTTGATCGGATGTTTGAGCAATCTCTTGTGAGAGGTTTTTTAGTTTGTTTAGTTTATCTTCTTTTTGATTTTGAATATCTTCAATTGATTTATGCGCTTGAGTATGTTTTTTATTTAGATTGGATATTTTTTTATCAAGTTCACTGAGTTCATTTTTTCGACTTAAAAGACCTTTTGATGAAGAGTCAATCCAATGAGTAGTTACAACACCATGATTAGAGAATAAAGCACCATCCCTTGTAATAAAATAGAGCAGATTTTCAGTATCCCGATATTGTGATACAAGTGAAAGTGCTGTTTGCAGGTCCTGAACAATATAGTAATTGTTGAAAATTTCGGGATGTACAAAACCTTTTTTAAGGGTAAGAACGTCAGTAAGAGGAATTGTTTTTTCGATTTGTGTGATTTTTGGTATTTTTTCAGAATGATGTTTTAGAATGATCTGTGAAGTTAGTTTCTGGTCCTTCAGATAGGTGAGTATTTCCTGAATGTCGTTTTCTTCACACACAGCTGAGAGAAGCATATTCCGTAATGCTTGTTCCACAAGCCCAATATACTCATCTTTCACAGAAATGGTCTCGGCAAGCGTTGTGATGTCTTTATGTTTGAATTTTTCCAGAATTGCTTTGGTGCCATCAGAATATCCGGCAAAATTACGTTCCCATTCAACAAGCTGTTGTTTCTCATTTTCCAGAGCTTTTATTTGCATTGTAATGTCATGGGACTCGTCTATAAGTGTCTGTTCGTCGGATTTTATTTTCTCGATGTCTTTCTCTAATAAATCTTTCTTTTCACTCAGTTTGTTAACAACAAGTGCATTATCTTTTTGTTTTTTCTCATGATCGGCAACCAATTCGCAGAATTTATTATATTTATTTGAATAATCGGTAATTTTTTCAGAAATTCTTCCAACTTGTTCTGCAATAAGATGCTGTCTGGTATCGAGTTCATTCTTTTGATTCAGGATTCTCTGTCTTCGTGATTGAAGCTCATTGATTTTATGATAGATCTCATCATTTTCTTTATAAAGTATGTTTACCTGATCTTTAATCTCTGATAATTTTTTCTCGATTGTTTCAGCTTGTTTCTTCTGTTCAACAAGTGCTTCTTTCGTTTCTTCAAGCTTTTGGTGTTCTTTTTCAAGCACATCAGAACGGGATTCTTTTTGCAGCTTTATTGCTTTTATACGCTCATGAGTATCTTCGAGTTTATTTTTATTATTTTCTATCTGTTGTTTATTCAATAAGGTTTGCTTTTCGTATGAATTAATAACATATTCGATTGATCGTTGCTTCGCCTGCTCGTTTTTTATCTTTTCTTCTATTGCGAGATGTTCGCGTTCTTTTTGTGTGAAGTCAGCTTCATACTTAGCAAGTTCCTTATTATTTTCAGTAATTTTCTTCTCCAATGCAAGGAATTTTTCATTCATTGGCACGAGTTGTTTGTGCAGCTTGAAAAAATTGATGCCTGCGAGTTGTATCTTGATTGTATTGATCGAGTTGTTCAGATTCTGATAGCGCTTTGCTTTTCCCACTTGATGGCGAAGCGAACCAACTTGATATTTGACTTCTGAGATGATATCATCCAACCGAATAAGGTCATTTTCTACTAGATTTAGCTTGTTCTCGCAGGTGCGCTGACTTTGATTATATTTCATGATCCCGGCAGCTTCTTCAAATAGGTATCGCTTATCCTCATCAGAGCTGTTTAAAAGGTCTTCGATCATTGATTGGTCGATAAAAGAGTAAGCTCGACGTCCCATACCTGTATCATAAAACAGATTAAGGATGTCTTTTAGGCGGCAGTTCTGATCGTTGATGCGATATTCACTTTCTCCATCACTATAAAGTTTTCGGGTGATCTTCACTTCTTCATATTCGATAGGAAGGATCTTCTTATCGTTTTCAATAATTATAGATACTTCTGTAAAACTATGTGCCGTTCGTTTGCGTGTTCCTTTAAAGATCACATCACGCATTGTGCCGCCACGCAATCTTCTGGCATTTTGTTCGCCCAGCACCCAGTGTATAGCATCTGAGATGTTCGATTTTCCACATCCGTTGGGACCGACAATTCCTGTCAGTCCTTTTGAAAAACTGAATTTTATTGGTTCACCAAAGGATTTGAATCCGACAATTTCAAGTTGAGATAATTTCAAATAAACTCCTTAATACTGTTTTAGAAACCTGTTTCCAGTCCAAAATGCACTGTACCCTGCAGCGGATTGGTCCATTTGCCATCCTGATAACCGATCCCGTAATCTATTTTGATAATACCGATTTTGCTTTTGAGACGAACTCCCAAACCAACACCGATCAAACTTTTATACTCTTTGCAATAACCATAATCGACGAATGCAAAAGCACGTGAATCACGTGATAGCAGGTATCTGTACTCAAAACTGATGATGCCGAATTTTGCTGATACAAATTGATTGTCAACAAATCCTCGCAAGCTTTCATACCCCCCAAACGTGAATTTATCATAGGATGAAAGTATATAATTCTTCGTGAAAATGAGCTTTGTAAGACCTTTCAAATAAATAACGTTATAATAATTTATAGGAATTACTACTTCTGCTTCCTCTGAAACGAGTTGCTCATAAGACTTTTTCGTTCTCCAGCGGATCGAGTAGCTTGTTGTGTTTTTATAACCCTTTCTTGGATTAATAACATAGTCCAGCTTATTTGTCTGGAACATTACTCCAATTCCATTACGCTCCATGCTTGCTGTATCCTCGATAGAGCTGCTGTACGTGTACTGAAGCCCGAATGTATTATAATTTTTCATGGTAAAGAAAGACGCGAATTGCACGTCTGTATTAACGTAAGTTGTATCAAAAGTTTTACGTCGTAAAGCAGCTTCAGCAGAGATCTGTTGCGAAAGAATGAATGGTTCATGGTATGCTATAAAAAACTCAGAAGATTTTGCTGTGAGTTTGTTCCATTTGAGTTGGACTTCCCGGTCTGTTCCAAGGATATTGAGGAATGAAAAATCGATGAATCCGGTCAATCGTTCCGAGAAAGGTTCATCATCTTTTGATGAAGCAAACCCAAGCACGCCCTGGAAATGACTCATACTTTTCTCTTTGATGGTAACCATTATCTGCCAGTCATTCACGGGCACTATTTCTACCGATTCTATATACTCTTTTTGAAGTAGATTTCGTCTTGCCTGCTCGATTTTTCTGGAATCATAGATCTCATTTTCCTGGAAATTGAGGATGAGCTTGAGCGTTTTATGCTTTGATACCTTATTCCCCTCAAATATGATATCAGATATCCTGACAAGCTTATTTTCACGAATGCGGTATGTAACATATAGCAAGTCTTCTTTTATGGTTAAGCTGTCTATCGAGACTTTACAGAAAGGGTATCCTTTTTCAGAATAGACTGTTGAGATGGTTTTTATGTCATTATTTGCCTTCTGGATGAAAAAGGGAGAGTTCTTACGCTGTGAGAGATAGGTCTTGAGTTTATCATCAGAAAAGTACCTATTACCTTCAAATGTTATACCACCAACTAAAAGACGTTTTCCTTCCTCGATATGTATTGTTATGTCAACGCCATCTCCATTATTTGAAGGGATAACTTCTGGCGGGGCTATATTTGTGAGGTACAATCCCTGTGCAAAATAGAGTTGCAGTATGTTCTCAATATTTCGATTCAGTGTTTCATATGAGAATTCATCTTCAGGATAGAGGTTGAGCGCTTGAATTATCTGAGTATCAGTGAAATGTGAATTTCCTGTGATTTCAATTGAATGGATAATCAGTTCCTGAGAATAGAGGGGTGAAACTGATAAAAGGATTGTATAAATGAGAAATACAATTCCAAATAGATATTTCTTAGACCATGAGCTCTTCTGAAGTACAATTCTTCCGCAATTTTCAACTATGATTATGGAACTATTCATTTATATATAGATTTAAAGAAATATGATATAAGTCAATATTTTTATTAAACCAAAATCTTTCGAATGGACAACGTCCTTCGCAATGGTTTAACCCCTGAGTTTCATTACATTAATACTTATACAACACCGTAAATCTAAAATTTACCTTATCTTCTGCAGGAACCTTAACGTCGAATTCAATTGTATATGCATCCTTCTTTGTGTAAGAAATATCCGATGAGGTGATCGACCAGTTCGTGCCGAGATTTTTAGTGATCTCTACCGTAACAGGATCATCTTTCTGGTTCCGGATCTCGCACTCGTATATTTCTTCACGGGATTTCTGACTTGGTCTGGTGCTTTCTAAAAGTACACATTCACCCTTAATATCAAAAGCAGTGCCAATTGTCAGTTCTACTTCCTCATTGCGGGGTGTATGTTCAATGTAATCCTCACCTACAAATTCAGCCGCATCACTATCCTGTGTCTTGAACATGCGTATCTTACCCATGGGAAGAGGAATGCCCAAACCCGATTTATCATCATTCTTGAATATAATGAGCACGGAAATATCATTGCCATAATTTGCATTGAAACGATATACTTTCTCAACCTTTACATCGGTCGGGTCAAACAGAGAAAGCTGCTTCTGCTGGTTGTTATTGATGTCGACAGCTTTGTTTTCCAGCGTATAAAGGTGATACTCAAAAAATTCTTTTTCTGTAATTTGCGGTTCTTCAAATCCACCATATCCTTCTGCCTTCATAAGATTATCACGAGGCATGGCTGGATATTGGGGAGCAAGGTTCACATCACCAGCCATAAGTTTAAGGGTTACATCGGTAAATGCTTTTCCTGAGTTATTGCTCAGTGAGATCCATGAAGACAGATTCAGCATTTTATCATCATTATCAAGAATGCCGACATACTGAGCATCCCAGGAAATACCGTTCGTGATGTAACTAAGTTTGCATGGAGTGTCACCGGATTTGTTTGAGAGTAATTCCCAATTCAGCGTTGGCCGTGTATAAAAATTCTGCGGCATTTCTGCGAGATCGACTGTCTGTATCTCATCCCGGTTTATCATATGAATACCGCTCATCGAATTCTCGATCACGACCGTATCATAATCAAAGGATTTCAGAATACCGCTATAGAAATCACCACTGATGACGACAACAGAGATGCTCTTATCCAGATATTTGTTTAAAATCTTACTTGTATTCGCCAGATCATACTCGAAATTTTGCATGGTGATCACAACTTTATCTGCTGAGCGAACCGGTTCGAGATGTACTGACGTTGGTTGAATGCCAGATGGGATGTCATCATAATCATATAGATTCAAACCTTTTTGTAACACGATTGAAAGTTCGCTTCGAACGGTTGCAAAGTTCTGATTATACACTGTCATGTCTGTGGCAGCAAGAACAAATGTGCCGACCAAAAGAAAACCAACCAAGGGTATGATATATTTTTTCATTTTTCCTCGCTTTCCTGTAAAATGTGTTTTATTTTTGATACGATCATATCGATCGCAATTCTGTTCATGCCACCTTCGGGCACGATAATATCTGCGTATTTTTTTGAGGGCTCCACGAATTCAAGGTGCATTGGACGGACTGTGTTCATATATTGTCCGTACACAGACTCAAATGTGCGACCTCGGTCTTTGATATCCCTCTTGACCCTTCGTAGAATTCGCACGTCAGCATCGGTATCCACAAAGATCTTAATATCCAAAAGATTCCTTAATTTCTTATTCTCAAAAACAAGAATACCCTCCAGCATGATCACTTTGTGCGGAGAGATGGGAATTGTCTGCTTTTTTCTTAAGTGGTTTGCAAAATCATATTGCGGCATATTAACGGGCACATCGTTCTTGAGATTTTCTAGATGCTTCATTAAAAGATTGGTGTCAAACGCATCGGGATGGTCGAAATTGATATTTTTCCGCTGTTCAAAACTGAGTTCATCATGCGATTTGTAATACGCATCCTGCTTGATGATGATGACATTCGGCTCATTAAGCTCTTCGATGATCCTCTCAGCGAGGGTCGTTTTTCCCGATCCTGTACCGCCCGCGATTCCAATAATTATATTTTTGCTCATAGTGCTTTCATATATATGTTTTGAATGATTTTGTTGTCAATTTTCAGATTATTTCCCATCACCGTGAGGGTGGGCTTTTATATATACTTCTTTCAACTTTTGCATTGAGGTGTGGGTGTATACTTCTGTAGATGTCAGATTACTATGACCGAGAAGTTCTTGAACAGAGCGAAGGTCTGCGCCATGATTGAGAAGATGTGTTGCAAAGGTGTGACGAAGTGTATGAGGACTGTAATTTTTTGATTTTTCTATGACTTTCAGGTATTTATTAACGATGTATCTGAGTTCATCCGAAGACAGGGGATTACCATTTTTGGAGACGAATACTTCCGGTACGTCACCATTTTTAAGAAACGAGCTGCGAACTTTAAGATATGTTTCCAACGCATCGATGGCATAGCTCCCCATTGGTATGATCCTTGTTTTTGCTCTCTTACCAAGGACTTTTATCTGCTTCTGTTTGAAGCTGACATCTTTGAGTGTCAAGCCTGCAAGTTCTCCGATGCGGATACCTGTGCTGTACAAAAGTTCGAGGATAGCGCTATTGCGAATGCCAAGAAGATCTTCTTGATCCGGAATCTTCAGCACAAAGCGCATGTCATTTTCTGTAAGGAAGGTTGCTGCATGTTTCTCAAATTTCGGGATCTTAACTTCAATAAGAGGATTATGATTTGTAAAACCATTTCGGACGAGATAAGAGAAGAATGCCTTTATAGAAATGACTTTTCTGGCGAGAGTTCGATTACCGTCTTTTTGCTCGGAAAGATGTTGGAGAAAATCCCTGAACATAGATTTTGTTATGTTGTCTATGCTTATATTTTCACTAGGAAAGAATTTTTTAATGAACTCGTTGAACTGTTCAACATCTCCAAGATAGGCACGAAGAGTATGTTTAGAATAATTCTGGGAAATAAGATATTTCTTATATTGTGCTATTACGTATTCCATTTGATGGGAATGTTATATGGTATTGGATCTTTGTATCCAGCTTTTTTGAATGCATTAATTCTCAGCATGCAACTTTCACAAATTCCGCATGCTTTATCCTCACTCTGATAACATGACCATGTGAGATGTAACGGCGCTTTCAGTTTGATTCCCAGCTGAACAACTTCAGCTTTTTTTTTATGAATGATCGGGATTTCGATCTCGGTCAATGTCTCTGGTTTTGTCCCTTCTTTAATTGCCACATTCATCGCAGTGAAAAAGGATTCACGGCAATCCGGATACCCGCTGCTGTCTTCCTCCATAGCGCCGATGAAGATTTTACTTGCCCTAATCACTTCTGCCCAGGATGTAGCGATCGCGAGTAAATTTGCATTTCGGAAAGACACATATGTTGAAGGGATTGAATTTTCGTTCGAGTTTTCAGGAATAGGCAGTGCTTCATTGGTAAGACTCGACCCACCGATTTGTCTCAAGTAGCCAATATCTATATCGAGAATATCTTTAATCTTATAATAATCAGCAATATCCCGGAATGCTTTTTCTTCACGAGTATCGGTTCGCTGTCCATAATTAATATGTAGCAAGCATACGTGATATTTTTTCTGTGCGATTGCAGTTACAACACAACTGTCAACTCCGCCGCTGAGAAGCACGATTGCCTTTTCTTTTTTCATGATACCCAAGTGTTTCTAAAGGTTTCGGCTTG
>JAFGDR010000033.1 GCA_016932035.1 Candidatus Cloacimonadota bacterium | reverse complement strand
CCAAAAACCATGAATCGCTCTTTCTACTTTTTCTTTCATAACCAAGCCTATCTTTTAGCTTGGTCCGGAAATTAGTCAATTACCTAATTTTATATTCTCTAATATAAGTTGAATTAAAATAATTAAGAATGAACTCATTTTTCCCTGTCAACAAATTTTCACCAGTTCGGTTGGTAAAATATCTTTAGAGTTTAATTCATTTAACATTGACTAATTTATCATCATCTTGTTTTCCAATCCAAAATCACTAAAATAAAAGAAAAGGAACTAATGAAAGAAGATATCAAACTGACGCATTTTGTCAAAGCTGCCGGCTGAGCTGCAAAAGTAAGTCCGGCGGACTTGAGTATCATCATGAAGGGATTGGAGTATACCAAAACACCAGAAACAATCGTTGGTTTCAATACCAGTGACGATGCAGGTGCATATCGTATTTCGGATGATATTGCACTCGTGCAGACTGTGGACTTTATCACTCCGGTGGTAAACGATCCATATCTTTTCGGGCAGATCGCTGCTGCAAACAGTCTGAGTGATGTGTTTGCAATGGGTGCGCAGGTTCGTACTGCGTTGAATGTGGTTGCGTATGATTCCTGTAATATAACCAAAGAGATGCTGAATGATATTCTGCGGGGTGGGCTGAACAAGGTCGTGGAAGCCGATGGTGTTGTGCTTGGAGGTCATACAATAGAAGATCTGGAAATGAAATACGGTTTGTGCGTAACAGGTACGATTCATCCTGATAAGATCATACGGAATAATACAACTCAAGCTGGAGATAAACTCATCCTGACCAAACCGCTTGGCATGGGAGTTATTACAACCGCATTGAAAGCTGATATGGCATCGAATAGAGCAGTAGAACAAGCAGTCTTTCATATGAAATATCTGAATAAAACTGCATCTGAGATCGCAGTTAAGGTTGGAGTAAGCGCAATGACAGATGTGACAGGTTTCGGGCTTCTTGGGCATCTGTACGAAATGACACATGACAAGGTTTCAGTTCGACTTTCAGCAGATGCAATTCCAATAATCGAGGAAGCTTTTGAATATGCAGAGATGGGGCTTTTCCCGGGTGGTTCTTTCAGAAATAGAAAGTACTTCGAAAAGCATGTGAAGATTGAGAATACATCACTGACACATGAACACATTAAGCTTTTATATGATGCCCAGACATCAGGTGGTTTGTTGATTTCAGTTCCTTCAGAAAAAGCCGATTTGCTCCTCACCCAATTAAAGGATGCCGGATTAGATTGGTGCAGGATTATTGGTGAAGTGTATAGTAGTAAAGAGAGAAATATTATACTGTCATAATATATTCGGAGGATGGATAAGGTATGGAGAAGAATGACAAATTTCTAACCTGTCACGGCGCATCCCGATGTATCGGGAGAAGATGGATTTCTATTGTCGAATTCAGTATTAACTGAAAAAATAGAATAATTATAGATAATCATTAACAAGTACCGATTAAAAATATCCGATGTGGAACTTGACAGCTTTATATTACAATCTTAACTCAATATGAGACTTTCAAAGGAGTTGCAATGAAAAAAATATATGTCCTTTCTTTTCTATGTATCCTTGTACTCATAAGCTGCTGTAAACTCACCGATCCTGATGCTAATAAAAAGGGATGGACTTTCATGTGGTATCTGGACGGGGATGAAGTCAGCATGCAGCAGGATTTTATCAATGCATTTCACAATATCATAGCTGCTGGAGTGGGAAGTACTGACGAAGTGAACATCATTATTCAGTTCGACCGCTATCCTCATATGGATGATTTCGGTGGTTGGGAGATTGCAGAACGTTTTTATTACCTGCCCGGTATGGAACCGACACCAGAGAATTCTATCCAGGATTGGGGAGACGGAGAGGGCGGTAGAGAAGTCAACATGGCTGACCCTGAAACCTTGAAAAGTTTTCTTGATTGGGCTTATACAAACTATCCGGCAGAGCACTATGCGCTTATGCTCGCTGATCACGGTTTCGGTTGGCAGGGACTAATCATGGACATGACGAGTGAAGCTGATTTCATGACAATACGCGGGATGGAAGATGCCCTGATTAGTTCGGGAATCCATTTCGATCTGCTGGCACTCAACGCCTGCACCATGCAGATGATAGAGGTCATGTATGAACTCAGACATGTGCCGATAGATATTATTGTGGGTTCAGAAAATTTAGGCACCACATGGGCATTTACACAGATATTACAGACCATTACAAACGATCCAACAATCACTGCAGCTGATCTTGGGAAAGAGATTTGCGATTTTTATTATGATATCCATCCAGGAGATACGACAATCACACTTTCGTCAGTTCAATTTGATAAAGTCCGGGCACTTGCAGATGCAGTAACAGATTTTTCAGAAACCATTTTGGACAGCGTTTCTTTTACCGTTATTCAAACAAAAGCTCAGGTCATTGTAGATGCTATCGAAGAAGCAGTACTCTATAAAGTGAATGGTACTCACTATGCGAACGCAGGAGGAATCTCGATCTATTGGCCACCTGCGTCCTTTGATAAATATCCACCTGAAATGTTCTATTACAGCTATATTGATGAGATAATCGATTTTCCAATGGACACATCCTGGCGTGACTTTTTGTATATGTATTATAATGTTATGCAGTACCCGGGAATAATCCCTCCGGAGATCTTTCAGGTTCGAGATAAACTTGCCTATTTTGACAGCACGAATGTAGATCTTTATGATTTCTGCAAAGGAATAGTCGATTACCAGGAACCATGAGTCAAGTAAATGGCTAGTTTAAAGCAATTTCAAGATAGGTTTTATGTAATGCAAATTATTGGGAGAAAAACCATGAAAACACAATTACTTAGTTTTATATTCATTTTAATCTTTATGAGCATGCTATCAGCCCAGCCCTGGCAGCAGGATGATGGGATGTTCAACTCCAGTGGTGTGCCGAGTGTTTCGTTCTCACAACCCCGTTTTGCAGATCTTGATAGCGATGGTGACAAGGATATGATCCTTGGAAGTATCGATGATGGCCTGATCTATATAGAAAATATGTATCCTGCGTTTGCGCCGGGTTTTGAAATCTTCACGGGAATATCATCCCTCGATGCTGAAATGGGAGTGTGTGTTGATCTTGATAATGATGGAGACCTTGATCTCATTACAGGAGGTTACACCGGTTTAAATTACTTTGAGAATATCGGAACGTGGCTCATGCCGATTTTCCAAAAGGTGAATAACTTTTTTACTGGTTTAAGTGTTGGACAAAATCCTATTCCATATCTCGCAGATGTCGATGATGATAGTGATTATGATATGGTTGTTGGATTCAGTGAAAATGGAGGAGTAAAAATATACTATAATTCGGGAACAGCATTTGCAGCAGAATTTTCCGAATTAAATACGCTTACAATTGGTGATGTGGGATTGTATGCATATCCTGTTTTCTGTGACCTTGATAATGACGGAGACCAGGATATTGTTGTCGGAAGAGATACACATGGATTTGTATATTACAAGAATATTGGTACACCCCAAAACGGAAACTGGATTGTTGATGAGACTGTTTTTAGCGGGATGGGAAATGATTCCTATTGGAACTCTCCGGATCTTGTAGATATTAATGAAGATGGTACCTTTGATCTTGTTTACGGTACTGCTGAAGGTCCGCTGCAATATTATGAAAATATTGGTACGCCTACAACTCCATCATGGCAGGTAAACACAACGATCTTTGGTGGAGTGCTCGATGTTGGTGGTGCAAGCAGTCCATTCTTTTATGATTTTGATAACGACGGCGACTTCGATCTTGTGAGCGGCAGTCAGCTCGGAGATATTAAATATTATGAAAATGTAAGCACACCATATGCGATCGTGTGGGAGGAGGACAATGGCTATTTTGCCAGCATCGATCACTCGATATATTCGTCAATAACACTTGGAGATATCGATAATAATGGGTACGCTGATGCTATTGTCGGGGATTTGAGTGGAAATTTCTACTTTCATCGAAATACAGGTTTTGGTTTTGTGTTCGAAAGTGGTGTATTATCATCAGTTTCTTTAGGCGGATGGTCAGTTCCACGTCTGGTGGATATGGATGATGATAATGATCTGGATATCGTTGCAGGGAACGAAAACGGAAATCTCTTTTACTTTCAGAACCAGGGAACACCCACTGTTCCTGATTGGGTGGAAATAGCTGGATATTTTGGATCGATCGATGTTGGTTCGGACTGTTCTCCCACAATCGGGGATCTGACCTTGAATGGGAATCTGGATGTCGTAACGGGTGATATAAGTGGTGAATTGCAGTTCTTTGAAAACATTGAAGGTAACTGGACAGAGAATCCGTATCCTGTTTCTGGGATTTCAGGTGGACAAAATACAGCACCTGCACTCGTCGATCTGGATGGGGATGGTGATCTTGATCTGACGCTTGGAAATTATGGTGGTACGTTCAATTATTTTGAAAATCAACATATTATTGTAGGAACCGATCAAGAAGAACCTCAAAAAGAAAAAATACTGCTTCGAAATTTCCCAAATCCTTTTAAAGAGATGACAACCATAAGTTATTTCACCACAGAGAACACCAGTCTTCGTTCCACTTCGCCCGGGCAAGCACAGAACACCGAGATTAGAATTTATAATATCAAAGGTCAGCTTATTCAGCAGCTTCGCCCCTTCTCATCTTCTCCCCATCACTCAATCAAAGTAACTTGGGATGGGAGAGATGATATG
>JAFGDR010000032.1 GCA_016932035.1 Candidatus Cloacimonadota bacterium | reverse complement strand
TGTAATACTGGATGAATTAAACGTTGCACTTGATTTTGAACTTATAAGTCTTGAAGAAGTCTTACCTTTCATCAAAGAGAAAAAAGATGATCTCGAACTGGTTGTTACTGGCAGATATACTCCAGGTGAGCTTCTTGAGATAGCCGATCTTATTACTGAAATGAAAGAAATTAGACATTACTTTTCAGAAGGAATTTCTGCTCGTGAATCCGTTGAATATTAAAAAATTTATAAAGCAATTGACGTAAAAAATTTGGGCACCCCAAATTATACCATCCTGATAATAACCTGATACAAGGATGCTGAATCAAATCGTGGAGGATTTCAATGGAGCTTTCTGATAATGCTCGAGCAGTATTAAGAAAAAGATACTTCAAAAAGGACCAGATGGGTGATATTATTGAGGACGAGAAAGCGATGCTCACGCGAGTGAGTGACAATATTGCGGGAAAAGATAAGAAAAAAGCTAAAGCATATTATGAACTGATGGATAATAGCTATTTTCTTCCTAATTCTCCCACACTTATGAATGCAGGGAGTGATCTGCAGCAGCTTTCCGCCTGTTTTGTCCTTCCTATTGAAGATAGTATGCAGAGTATTTTCAACGCTGTAAAAAATGCTGCTCTCATCCATAAAAGCGGTGGTGGAACAGGATTTTCTTTTACCAAGCTTCGTGAACATAATGCTCGAGTAGGATCGACCAGCGGGGTATCAAGTGGTCCGATAACCTTCATGAAAGTTTTCAATTCAGCAACCGATGCTGTAAAACAGGGTGGTACTCGCCGCGGTGCAAATATGGCAATCCTCAATGTTGACCATCCAGATATCATCGATTTTGTAAAAGCAAAGGAAAAAAATACCGAGCTCACAAATTTTAATATCAGTGTAGGTCTTACTGAGAAGTTTATCAATGCAGTGAAAAATGGAGAGGAATATGAATTGATTTCTCCACATAACGGCAAAGTAAAAAGGCGCATGAAAGCTCAAGATGTTTTTGAGTTGATCGTTGAGATGGCTCATAAGAATGGCGAGCCGGGAATAGTGTTTCTTGACAGACTGGACAGGTTCAATCCTACACCCGGTGAAGGAAAGATCGAGGCAACGAATCCCTGTGGAGAGCAGCCGCTCCTTCCCAATGAAGCATGTAATTTAGGCTCTATCAACCTGGCAAAAATGGTAAAAGATGGTGAGATCGATTGGGAACTCCTTAAAAAGACCGTTTATACAGCAACCGATTTTCTTGATGATGTGATCGACCGTTCTGCTTTTCCGCTACCTGAAATCGAAAAACAGGTAAAGAAAAACCGCAAGATCGGTCTTGGCATTATGGGCTGGTCTGATCTGCTTCTGCAACTCGAAATTCCTTATTGTTCGGACGAAGCAACAGATAAGGGTAAAGAGGTTATGGAGTTCATCGATTACCACTCAAAAGAACGATCGGTCCAGCTTGCAGTGGAAAAAGGACCTTTCCCGAATTTTAAAAACAGCATTTACAAAAAGGGAACCTTCTTCCGCGAAGGATTCAAGTTGAACTGGACTGCACTCATAGAAGATATAAAGGAAAAAGGAATCCGCAATGCGACCACAACAACGATCGCCCCGACCGGTACGATCAGTATGATCGCAGATACATCAAGCGGGATCGAGCCGATATTTTCATTAGTTTACATAAAAAATGTAATGGATGGGGAGAAGCTCTTATATGTGAACAAATATTTTGAAGAGGTCGCAAAAGAGCGTAAATTTTACTCAAAAGAATTAATGGAGAAGATCTCAGAGAAAGGTTCGCTTCATGACATCGATGAAATTCCCGATGATGTGAAACGAGTGTTTGTCACTGCCCACGACATCACACCCGAATGGCATATCCGCATGCAGGCTGCGTTCCAGGAATATGTGGATAATGCTGTATCAAAAACTATCAATTTTCCAAATTATGCAACGAAAGAAGATATATATACATCTTACATGCTTGCCTATCAACTCGGGTGCAAGGGTGTAACCGTTTATCGTGACGGAAGCAGGGACGAACAGGTTCTGCATGTAGGCAAGAAGATAAAAGAACATGACCGAACACGTATCGAGCCGCGTCATCGTCCCGAAACGACCATTGGTGTGACGAAAAAGATCAATACCGGGTGTGGGCATCTTTATGTAACCATCAATATTGATGAAACCGGACCCTGCGAGGTTTTCACCCAAATGGGAAAGGTTGGAGGATGTGCATCAGCTCAGCTTGAAGCAATTGCTCGACTGATTTCACTTGCTCTTCGCTCTAATGTGAAGGTCGAGTCCATTGTTAAACAACTTCGTCTGATCCGCTGTCCAGCGCCAATGTGGTCAAAAGGTAAGAAAATACATTCCTGTGCAGATGCGATTGCCAATGCAATCATCGAGTTCCTCGAACAGGATGGGAATGGTCTCAAGCAAAGGACTGAAGCTGCTGGTAAAGACCAACTGAAAGTGATCTCAGAGAGTCCTTCCTTTGATGAAACAACACCTGTTGGTTCGATGTGCCCTGAATGTGGTGCCACACTTGAGTTTAAAGAAGGATGTAAGACCTGTCCTATCTGCGGCTGGTCAAAATGTAGCTAATATACGAAAGGGGAGACTCATGCAAAAATGGTTTCTCATGTGTGTGATACTGCTTCTGGTTGAATCACTTTCTGCAGTAGAACCGCATTTTATGAATCAACCAGTACTCTCACCAGACGGTTCAACTGTTTGTTTTACATATTTGTCAGATCTGTGGCTGGTACCGTTTGAAGGTGGTGAGGTAAAAAGACTTACTGTTTCAAAAGGTGATGATTATAATCCTGTTTTTTCGCCTGACGGCAAAACCATTGCTTTTAATTCGAACCGAGATGGATTCGGTGGCATATATGTAATTCCATCTGAAGGTGGAACTGCGAGGTGCATCTGCAAAGAAAATATAACAGTCCTTGACTGGTTTAAAAACGGAAAGAAGTTTCTTGGGGCTGGATACCAGTTACCGAACCGTACAAATTTCATGGAAGTACCTCTTGACGGAACTCATCCAAAACTGATAACCGAGATTGGCAGTTCTATTGCGCAACTCTCTCCCGATAATAAAAAGATAATCTTTAGCTATAGAGGGGATCCTGACAGAGAGCGATACACTGGAAGTCATAATGGTGAGTTATGGGAATATAATATCAAAGAGAAAACATATGTGCAATTAACTCATACCGAATATACGGAACGATATCCCGTTTATTCTTATGTTAATGATCGCATCTATTTTTGTGGAGCAGATTTTGTAAAAGATAACCGAGCAGTACTCCAGCTTTATTTCGCGGAGAATTACGATTTCGACAATCCGCAGCAGCTCTCTGATTTTGATTACTGGTCAGCACGACAACTCAGTATAGCACGGGAGAAAGATAATCTTGTATTCACACTTTTTGATGAAATCTGGTCATACAATAGTGATAATGGCAGGATCAAGAAAATTCCTATAGACATCAAACAGGATTTCCTTGAAAGCATGGAAGTGACCGAAGAGTATGTGAATAGAGTTTCAAACTTCTCTGTATCTCCTGACGGTAAAATGGTTGCATTCACCTATAAGTTTGACCTCTTTGCAATCCCGGAAAAGGGAGGTGATGTAAAGCAGCTAACCTTCTCCCAGAAGGGAATTGGAGATATTGCAATTTCCGGTGATAATAAAACAATATATTTCACAACTTATGATAAGGGTAATCAGCAGCTTTACAAAGTGAATATTTCTGAACCAGACAAAATTCAGCATATTTCATGGTTCAAAAATGCATATGTGAACGAAATCTATTATGCTGATAAAGTAGGTTTAATCGTAAAATATTCTGAGAAAGAGGACTGGAACAATATAGCACTTCTCGATCCAGAGAAAGACAAAGTTCAAGCACTTATAACTGATCAAGTTGTTAGTTCAAGCTTCGAGGTGAGTCCCGACCAGAAGTATGCCCTCTATTTCGTGCTGACCCAAGGCACATGGGATGAGATCCTTTATCTCTACAATTTTGATACAAAAGAAAAAACAGCGCTTTATCCCTATCATGGTAATATGCACTCACCGATCTGGGGAAAGCAGGGATCGTATATTTTCTTTAATCGTGATGAGGATATTTGCAGAATGGACCTTCATGCAAAAGAAGATTTCTGGGATTATACCGATTATTGGGATCCCATTCTCAATCCGGAAGATGATGAGAAAAATGACGATAATAAGAAATCAAAAGACAAAAAAGATAAAGATAAAAAACATGATGAAGGCATAGAGGATGAGGATGAAGATGAAGAAGATGAGGAAGAAGTAACGATCACGATCGATTTTGAAGATATAAGAAAGCGGGTTAAGGTTATCACATCAAAGAAAGAACATAACTACATTATTGCTACTGATGAAGACAGTACGTTATATTATATTAATCGATCAGAAGATAACCTTTATACATTGCGCAAGGTTGATTACGAAGGTAAAAATGATGAGGAGATCACGACCTTTCTTGATCGACCCGAGCATATGATATATAATGATGAAAACGACTGCTTCTATTGTGTAATAATGAATTCACTGAAAAAGATAACAACCGATGGTTCAACAGAAACATTGGAAAATGAATTCACTTACACCTATGATAAACTTGCGTTGAATAAGACAGTTTTTGAACAAGCATGGATGGCTTTCAAGCGTGGGTTTTATGATCCAGGCATGCACGACATAGACTGGGATACATCATTTAAAAAGTACTATCCATACATGGATTATGCCTATTCCCCGGATGTTCTGGATTATGTGTATTCTGAAATGATGGGTGAAGTGAATGCATCGCATACTGGTTTCTATGCTAGAGATGACAATCCGGTCAGAACATTCCAGAAAGCATATGGCGGATTCACCCTTGATTATTCAGATGTTCCTAAAAAGGGGATTAAGTTCAAGCAGATTTTTAGAAAATCAAAACTCAACAAGCCACATGGGATAAAGCCTGGAGATGTGCTTCTTGCAGTCGACGGAAAAGAAATAACAGAAGAAACTGCTATCGACCCCTTATTCTTTAATAAAGAGCGTGATAAGATCGAGTTGAAAATCCAGACTCCTGATAGTATCGCCACCATTGAGATCCAAGGTCTTTCCTGGTGGCAGCATTATGGTATGTGGTACGATGACTGGGTCTCCTCACGCAAAGAAATGACTGATGAACTTTCCAATGGACGTATCGGATATGCTCATATCAGAAGCATGGGATGGGGTTCATATGAAGAATTTGTCCAGGATGTGTTTGCCAATAACTGGCAGAAGGAAGCACTTATTATCGACGTGCGCAACAATCCCGGCGGCTGGATTCATGACTGGCTCATTGAGCTCTTAACGAAAGAACCTTATGCTTTTACGACAAATCGTATATTCAATGTACAAAAAGTACCGTTCCCGGGTGATACATGGACCAAACCGACGATCCTGCTTATCAATCAGAATTCATTCTCAGATGCAGAGATATTTCCCAATATTTATCAGCATTTTGAGCTTGGCAAAGTCATCGGCATGCCCACAAGCGGTTCTGTGATAGGTACAGGGCATAGATATTTCATGGATGGTTCAAGTATGCGAATGCCGGGGACCGGCTGGTATTCTGCCGATGACGTAAATATGGAAGGCACCGGTGCAAAGCCGGATATCTATCTTGATCAAACCTTTGAAGAAAAAATAGAAGATAACGATGTTCAGCTCAAAAGGGCTGTTGAAGAATTATTAAAAGAACTTCAATAAACTGGAGGATACATGAAAAAAAAGGGATGTATTATAGCAATTATCATCGTTGTTGTTTTAGCAATTGCTTTATATGGCTATGTCAAAGGGAAATATAATTCCTTTGTCCAGCAGAAGCTTGATGTAGAAAACAACTGGGCGGAGATCGATAACCAGTACAAAAGACGGGCTGATCTTATTCCAAATCTTGTGAATACCGTAAAAGGATATGCTGCTCATGAAAAAGAGACTTTTACCGAAGTGATCGAGGCTCGTGCAAAAGCAACATCGATAAATATCGATGCTAATAATCTGACTCCTGAAATGATGCAGCAATTCCAGCAGGCACAAGCAGGACTTACACAGGCATTATCAAAATTGATGGTCGTGGTGGAGCAGTACCCAGACCTGAAAGCAAGTACGAATTTTATCCGACTCCAGGATGAACTAGCTGGAACCGAGAATCGCATCACTGTTGCCCGTATGAGATACAATGAAGTCGTCACAGTGTATAATAAGAATATTTCAATATTCCCTAATAACATTTTTGCCGGAATCTTCAACTTTGATAAAGCACCACTGTACCAGATCGACGAAAGCGAGAGAGAAACTCCAGAAGTAAATTTTGACTAACCATGTCTGCACACTCATTTATTGAGAAGCATTGGGTAAAGAGAAGTATCCTTTCGTACCTATTTTTGCCCCTTGCTTTTCTTTTTTCTTTGATCCTTTGCCTGAGACGAATTCTCTATTCATATAGATTTTTCAGATCATACAAAGCTGATGCCTTCATTATTTCTGTAGGAAATCACACGGTTGGGGGTAATGGTAAAACTCCCTTTACGATCTTGCTTGCACACGCTCTGAAACATGAGAATTTGAAAGTTGCTGTATCACATCGAGGTTATAAAGGCGCTTTTGAACATACGATAAAACTCATTTCAGACGAAGAGCAAATTTTTGAAGACACCTATTTGGCGGGTGATGAACCGCTTCTTATTGCAAATAATTGCAAAGGCATTCCCGTAATCGTTGGAAGCAATCGAAAAGCAGCTATCAAGTTTCTCCAAAACAAATTCTCACCAAATGTTATCATTCTGGATGATTCTTTTCAACACCTTCACGTCAAACACGACTATGATTTTCTTCTCTTTAATGGTAAGAATCCAATAGGTAATGGATTTGTTATACCTGCAGGAATGCTCAGAGAACCTGCTTCAGCAATAAAGCATGCAGATTGCTATGTTATGAATGACATTTCTGATGAATATTATATTCCCAAGCAGCTCAAAAAATATTCAGCACCTTTAATTTCAACTACTTATCAGATCAGAAGTCTCATACATTTTCAAGATAGTAAAGAGGAAAAACTTGGATCTGTTACCGGCAAAAAAGTCATGCTTGTATCCGGTATAGGTAATCCTTTATCATTTGAAAACAGTTTGCAGAGGTGCGGTTTTGATATTGTGAATCATCTGAAATTCAAAGATCATCATGAGTATAATGATAATGATGTACATGAAATAATAAAAAAAGCAGAGAAATCTAAAGCGGATATGATCATAACAACTGAGAAGGATTATGTGAAGTTGAAAAATCTGAACATTGATTATTCAAAATTCTATTATGCAAAACTGAAGGTCATCATCAATGAGTTTGAGATATTCAATGGCATTGTAGATGCATTAAAGAAAGAGATGTAAATATGCTGTTCATAGACACCCATTCCCATTTGCAGTTTGATTCCTATGACAAAGACCGCGATGATGTGATCGCTCAAGCATTCTCAAGAGGGATTAAAGCTATCATCAATATAGGAATAGATGAGAAAACCTCGAGACAGGCGATTGAGCTTGCCCACCAATACAAAAACCTATTTGCAACTGCCGGTTGGCATCCCCATGATGCAAAGTCCTATGATGAGAACATTCTTCGGGAATTACTCGATGATGCATCGATCGTGGCACTTGGTGAGATCGGTCTTGATTATTTTCGAAATATCACACCTCATGATTTGCAAAAGAACATATTCGAAGCGCAGCTACAAGTTGCAAAAGAAAGAGATTTACCGGTCGTTGTCCATGACAGAAATGCTCATATCGATGTGTTTGAAATACTCAAGAAGTATAAACCTCGGGGAGTTGTGTTTCATTGTTTTTCGGGTGATTATAATTTTGCCCGTGAGGTGCTCGAGCAGGGCTGGTTCATTTCATTTACCGGCTCTGTTACCTTTGATAAAGGATTGTATTTTGGCACGATCCGAGACATACCAGATGACCAGTATTTTGTCGAAACCGATGCTCCTTTTCTCACTCCTTATCCATATCGTGGCAAGCGGAATAGACCGGAATATGTCGAATACATCATACAACATATTGCAGAAATCAAGATGAAAAGTCCTCTTGAAATAGCAAGGCAAACGACTGAAAATGCAGAAAATTTCTTCTCTTTGCATAAAAAACTTGATTAGAATAAAACTTAAAAAAATATTTCGGAGAAAATAGAAATGAAATCGTATAGTGGTGGAGGAAACCATGGCAGTAAAAATTGATAAAGAAAAATGTGTTGCTTGCGGGGTGTGTGTTGATGTATGTCCCACCGAAGCACTGTCTGTTGTAGGCGATTATGCCGAATGCGACGCTGATCTCTGTGTTGATTGCGGAGCATGTATTGCAGAATGCCCTACTGAAGCGATCTCAGAATAAGCAACAAGAAAATTTAATATAAGCCATTCGTGGATGCGGATGGCTTCTTTTTTCTATGAAGAAAATAGTATTACCAATCCTTGTTATACTTATTCTCACTGGTTGCGTGACGCTTCAGAAACCAAAGAAGTATGAAGAGCCATTCAATCATGTCGACTATTATGAGAGCATCATTGATAGTATGAACAGGGAACGCTCTTCCTTACAGGAAGAAGTTGATTCTCTCTATCAAAAGTTAATTCTCCTCAGAGATTCGCTAGCTTACCTGGGAAGCACTACCCGCATGAAAACTCAGGTTGGATTTCCAGACACACTCTACTTTTCAGGATTTGTATTTGACCTGACAAACGAGCGTATCTTTCAAAAGTTCAATGACTGGTATAATGCTGAAATTAAGTTTTCATATAAATATATACCAAGAACAACAAAGTATTTTCCTGTAATTGAGGATATTCTTACACAATATAACTTACCCAGTGATGTGAAATATCTTGCTGTTGCGGAAAGTTATCTCAGCCCCCTTGCCCACTCATCAGCTGGTGCAACAGGTTTCTGGCAGTTCATGAAATCGACAGCAGAATATTATGATCTGGAAATGAATGATTTCGTTGACTTGCGCAGGGATATCTTTGCTTCGACCCATGCTGCATGTGAATATCTGAACTGGAGCATGAAAGCGCTGACAAAAAAAGGCGCACCCGATATCCTTCTTGCGATTTGTGCGTATAATTCTGGCTTAGGAAATATAACCAAAGCGATCGATGAGCAAGGAGGTACTGATTTTTTCAGCCTGATACAACGAAAATCAGAAACAGATGATTATGTATGGCGTACACTTGTCGTTAAATATATTATCGAGAATGAAGAGCAGATCTTCACCAAATCCTTTGAAAAAGAACCCAGCATCTATGAAACATGCAGGATTGTTCCTCTTAAACTTGAAGGACATTATAAACTGGACGAATGGGCGCAAGCACAGGGAACGGTCATACGAGATGTTTGGGAGTTGAATCCGTGGCTCAAGATCTATAAGAGAAACAATTACACACACTCACCTGTTAATGATGTTGTTGCAAGTCCCGGTGAATTTACCGTATTACTACCAAAGAACTCAATTCCAGATGAAGCGAAGGTTGCACAAATTGAGAAGCAATTTTTGGAAACAAACAGTGGCTATTTTACAGAACATGTCGTAAAGAAAGGGGAAAATCTCTGGATTATTGCGTCCCGTTATAAAACTTCAGTTTCTCAGCTCATGAGTATCAATGGTTTGAATTCCTGGACGATTTATCCAGGACAGAAGTTGAATCTAATCTCCACAAAACCTAAACCAGATCCAGAAAAATATTACATTGTTAAAAATGG